>CAIUTH010000386.1 GCA_903902075.1 uncultured Alphaproteobacteria bacterium | reverse complement strand
TGTTGGGGAAATAGTCATTCTTGTACTGCGGGAAACGCAGGCCGTTCAGCACCAGGATCAGGCGCTGGTCGCCGCGCTTCGCCGAAATGGTGATGCCGTAACCGGCGGCGTCGGTGTGGCCCGTCTTCAGGCCATCGGCGCCCGGCAGCGATCCCAGCACCAGGTCGCGGTTGGGCTGATGGATATTGTGCCAGACGAATTCACGCTCGCTGAAGTAATGGTACAGGTCCGGATAGGTGTTGATGATGTGGCGCGACAGCTTGGCCAGGTCCAGCGCGCTCATCAGCTGGCCGGGCGGGTCCGGCAGGCCGTCGGGATTGACGAAGGTCGACTGCGCCAGGCCCAGCTCCTTGGTGCGCTTGTTCATCATGTTGACGAAGCCTTCGAAGGTGCCGCCCAGCGCCTCGGCCACCACCACGCAGGCATCGTTGCCCGACTGGATGATGATGCCGCGGATCAGGCTTTCCACCGCGATGCGGGAATTCAGCTCCACGAACATCTTGGAGCCCTGGGTGCGCCAGGCCCGCTCCGACACCGGGAAGGTATCGGTCAGCTTGACGCGGCCATCCTTGATCCGGCTGAACAGCAGTTCGATGGTCATCAGCTTGGACATCGACGCCGGCGGCATCGGCATCAGCCCGTCCTTCTGCCACAGCACCTGCCCGGTCTGGGCATCCATGATCAGGCCGTGTTCGGCGCTGGTCTCGATGGCGGCCTGTGCCGGCAGCGCAAAGGCGGCCAGCAGAGACAAGGACAGGAAGAAGCGACGAAGCATGGAGTGTCCTGCCTATTGGTCTACGACGATATGGGCGTCATTGGCGCCGCCACCGGTGATGCGGGACAGCGCGGCATCGGCGTCCGCAACCGAGGAAAGCGGTCCGCTGCGCACTCTATATAGGGTCTGCCCCCCGCGTTGAAGAGTGGATATCCGCAGGTCGCCGCCCACCCGGTTCAGCAGCGCCTTGGCGTTCTCCAGCTTGGAGAAGGCGCCCAGTTGCACATACAAATGTGTCACCACCGGGACCGGAACCCGTGTCACTTTCCCGGTCGGCTGGTCGTCGGCGAACATTTGGGACGGAATGGCGGCGGTGGGCATCTGCGCCAGCTTGGCCGGCGGGGGCGCGACCGTGGCGCCCGGCACGATGCCCAGCGCGGCGGTATCCACCTTGCCGGACGGTGCGGCGGGCAGCGCGCTGGCGATGGCGGGCGGGGTAATCGGGGGCGGCGCACCGTTGATGTCGGCGCGACCCAGATAGGTGACGCGCACCCGCGCGGTGCCGGTCTGCACCACGTCCAGCAGTTCGGCGGCGCGCTTGGACAGGTCGATGATGCGGCCGCGCGCATACGGGCCGCGGTCATTGACCCGCACGATCAGGGATTTGCCATTGTCCAAGTTGGTGACCCGAACATTGACCGGCATAGGCAGGGTCTTGTGGGCGGCGGTCAGCTGGTTGCCGTCATACATTTCGCCGTTGGCGGTGTGCTTGCCGTAGAAGGTCGGTCCGTACCAGGAAGCGACACCGGTCTCGTCATAGTCCGGCTGCTCGCGCGGGTAGTACCAGACATTGTCGATCTGGTAGGGCTGGCCCACCTTATAGACCCCGGCATTGGGCGGAACCTGGACGGTGTGATCCTCGACCGGCTTGGGCGGGGACGCCGGCGGCGTGGAACAGGCAGCGGCCAGAACGGCCGTTGCGGCAAAGGTACAGAAGCGCAGGGATACCCGCATCGAATCGGCCTAGAGTGACCGGGCCAAGCTAGCGGCTGGG
>CAIUTH010000385.1 GCA_903902075.1 uncultured Alphaproteobacteria bacterium | reverse complement strand
TCGGGGCCGTTGACCTCGGACACGGTCACCGGTCCGGCAAAGCTCTTGTCTTCAAGCCCGATCGCCACTTCGATGGCCTGGTCCTGGTGGCGGTTGACAACATTGACAACCAGATTGTCGCCGTCGATGGCGGCCGAGGCGTCGATGTAGGGCACCTTGTCAAAGCGCTTGGTTTTGTAGGACGGGCCGTCCACCAAGAGCTCCAGGCTGTTGCCTTTAACGTTCTTGCTGAAAAGCTGCAGCGGATAATAGATGGTCTGCAGGAACAGTCCCTTGTCGCTGGTGAAGATCGGCGCGATCACATTCACCAGCTGGGCCAGATTGGCGATCTTCACCACATCGGCATGGTTCACCAGCGAATTGAGGAACCCCGCCACCACTAGCGCATCCTCCAGATTGTATCGCTCTTCCAGGATGCGGCGGCCGCGCTGGCCGTCGCCGCGGGCGCGGTACCACACATTCCATTCGTCAAAGGCGATGTAGATGCGCCGCCCGTCATTGGCCAGCTGGCCGGTAACGTGATTGGTACGCGTCGCCATCGCGGCGTCGATGATGCCCGCCGTTGTCTCGATCTTTTGGTCCATCTCAATGGGGCTCGCGACGAAATCGGCATAATCGTTGCCGGCATTGCCGACATAGAGATGGAGCGAAAGGTAATCAGCATAATCCTTGAGATATTCCAGAACGGTGCGGTTCCAGCCGATCCAGTCCGAACCGGGGCGGAAGTTGGAGGAACCGGCGGCGATAAGCTTGACGTCGGGATCGGTCAGCTTGGCCAGCTTGGCGGCTTCCAGCGCGTAGGCGCCGTAATCGGAGGCCGAGCGGTGGCCCATCTGCCAATAGCCGTCCATCTCATTGCCAAGGCCCCAATATTTTACTTTCCAGGGCGTGTCGCGGCCGTTGCGGCGGCGCTCGCGGGTGATCTCGGTGTCTTGGGTGCCGTTGACATATTCCACCCATTGCTGGGCATCGCTCCAGCTTCCGGTTCCCAGGTTGAAGCAGATATAAGGTTCGGCCCCGACCTTCTCGACATACTCCATGAATTCATGGGTGCCGAAGCGGTTGTCTTCTACCGTGCCCCAGGCCATTTCCAGCCGGCGGGGACGTTTGGCGCGTGGTCCGATGCCGTCGCGCCAATTGTAGTTGGACGAAAAATTTCCACCCGGCCAGCGGAGCAGCGGCACACCCATGTCTTTCACTGCGGTCATCACATCGGTGCGGAACCCTTCCTTGTCCGACAGCGGCGAGCCCTCGTCGAAAATGCCGCCGGTAATGCAGCGGCCGAGATGCTCGATGAAGTTGCCGAAAATCTTCTTGTCGATGGGCCCGCGATGACGGCCGCTGTGGATGCGGATGTTGGCGGTAGTGGCCGCCGAGGCGCGGCCGATAAAAGGCGCCGATGCCGACGCGGCCAGGACCGTTCTGCGAGAAATTTTCATGAGGACCTCATGCTCAATAGACCATCACTAAAGGGGAAGCGGTAATGTTAGTGAGTGAAAGTCGCCGCCTAGGGGGCGCTCAAATTGGCGCCGCTGCGATGTGGTGCGCCTGCGGTGGTATCTTCAAAAGCGGACTTTACTAGATGGCGCATAGCTTTTCGGGCGCCTTTGGGGTCGCCTACTGCAATCGCACGGTAAACGCACCAATGATCCGGAACCGCATCGCGTGTCAGCCGCCGGGTGCGCTGCTTGAAGACGGTGCTCAGGTCGACCGCCGCAGCGACACTGCTGCTCAGGGAGGCGAGGAATACATTCTGTGACGCGGCCAGCAGGGTCCTGTGAAACATGCGGTCTGCTGCGCGCCCTTTTTCCGTCTGCACGGTTTCGCGCTCCATTTCCGTCAGCGCATCCTCCATTGCATAAAGCTGGGCCTGGGTGCGCCGCTGCGCTGCGAAGGCCGCGGCCTCCGGTTCTACCGTTATGCGAAGCTCGAAAAGGCTGATCAGCATCTGGGGGGTGGGATCGCGCGAGCACATCCAGCGCAGGACGTCCGGGTCGAGGGAATGCCATTTTTCAATTTCGCTGACCATGGTCCCGACTTTGGTGCGCGACTCGACCAGGCCTTTTGCTCTGAGAATACGAACTGCCTCGCGATACGCTGACCGTGAGACCTGTCGTTGCCCGCTTGCTTCGACTTCGCCATCCAGCATGGCGCCGACTTTAAGCCGTCCCGACACGATGTTCGCGCCCAGATCGGCTGCGATTAAGGCGGGAATTCGCGGAGATTGCTTGGTGCGGCTCATGGAATT
>CAIUTH010000384.1 GCA_903902075.1 uncultured Alphaproteobacteria bacterium | reverse complement strand
GCAGCGCCGCCTTTACATCCCGCTTTGACCATCCTGCACGATTGAACAGCTCGGCATGATCGGGGGGCATGAGCAGCAGTGGCTCGCCCGCACCCACCAGACCCGACGTACCCACACTGCCCGCGAACAGCATGGAGTTCGCGTAGGTGCGGATCAGGTGTTCGGGTTCGGTGCTGACAGAGTCGACGATTTCAATAATGCCTTCGGCGCCGATCACGGTGACCACGCTTTGTTCCTTCGTGAAGCCGCGCTCGGCATGCAGCGCCGGCCACGGACTTTGCGCCTCGTTCTCGGCGAGGCAGAACGTGTACTTGCCCGGCTGGCCCAGCGTGGCCATGTCCATTTCGCCGGGTTTCGCGCCGCCGATGTTCTGCAGCACCAGGCGCAGTGCGCGGCCTATCGTGGCATTCGCGCGATTGCCGGGGCCCAGTGCATTTCCGCCCGAATTCATGCCGATGGCCATTGCTATCGGGCCGTTGACGATGATCATCGGCGCGGCATTGCCGGTCGTGGTCTGGATTCCAAGCAGGTTGAATTCGGTTTCCGCAACGGCTGCGGCTGCTGCGGCGATCACCGGCAGGTACTCCGGCAGGCAGCCGGCCATCACGGCATTCTCGGCCAGCGCGCGCCAGGTGGCTTCGCCGAAGCAGGGCGCCAGCGTGGCGACGAGTTCATCGGGATCAAGGTCGCCCAGCATGCGCGCCACCCGCCCCGACGTTGGCGGCACCAGTGGCAGGCCGTCGCCGAGCGCGGCGTATTCGGTCTGCGCTTCTTCCCATGTGTCTGCTGTCATGTTGGCTGAGCCCACTTGCATGGCTCCAAGAAACGGAGCAGATATTGTAGTCCTCAGTCCATCGCAAAAGGGCTCAAAGGCGCGCCTCTTCAATCGCTTGTGGCGTCCCGGGTGTAGCGCGAGCCTGTAAGCTGTGAGCCGGACCCGCTCAGCCCCGACCGGCGGCCGGGTGAAGAACAGAACAACGTCACAACCCGATCAAGGGAGAGGCACATCATGCAGGCACTCGAACACGACTTCCGTATCAGCACCTATCCCTGCCGCGTTTATTCCGGCAAGCATGCCCTGGGCAACCTGCCCGCCGAGCTGAAGCGCCAAAGGGCCAAGCGCGCCTTCATCATCTGCGGCCGCTCGGTGTCGCGCAAGACAGACCTCATCACCAACATGCGCGCGCTGCTGGGCGATACCTGCGCCGGCGTGTATGACGAAATGGGCAAGGACACCCCCATCGCCGACGTGCTGGCGGCGCGCGACCAGGCGCGCGCGGCAAATGCCGACCTGTTGATCGCGGTGGGTGCTGGCAGCGTCATGCAGGGCGTGCGCATTGTCGCCATCCTGCTGGCGGAGGAAGGCACCCCTGAAGAGCTGATGACGCAATATCCTGAGGACGGGCGCGCCGCTATCAGCCCCAAGCTCATGGCGCGCAAGCTGCCCATCATTAATGTGGTAACCGCGGCCACGGGGGCGGCCAATCGGGCTGGTTCTCCCGCCAAGTCCCCGGGACTGGATCATCGCATGGAGTACTTCGACCCCAAGACGCGGCCCGTGGCCATGTTCTGGGATTCGGATGCGCTCATGACTGCGCCCCTATCCATGATGGGCGGCACTGCGGCCTATGTGTTCTGGCGCGCCGCCATGAACATGGGGCAGGTGCGCGCGAATCCGCTGGTGTATTACAGCCGTCTGCAATGCTTCGAGCTGGTGAGGAACAGTTTTGCGCGCCTGGAAACGCCGGAGGCGCGCATTGATCTTTGCATCGCCAGCTTCCTGTCCAACCGCCAGACCGATGACGGCGGGGCGCGCGTCAATCATTGGGTAACGCGCGTGGTCTATGCCTTTTCCGCAGCCATTTTCAACCTGCATGAGCATGTTGGCCAGGGCCAGGTCGGCGCCG
>CAIUTH010000383.1 GCA_903902075.1 uncultured Alphaproteobacteria bacterium | reverse complement strand
GGCACAATATCCGGAAGTCGAAGTGCATCTGGTGATGGACGACAAGGAACTAGATCTGGCCCAGCGCGAGGCGGACCTGGCCATCCGCATGCGCGCGCCGGTGCAGGCTGACCTGATCCAGCGCAAGCTCTTCACGGTCCATTATCACATGTACGCCGCCAAGACGTATCTGAAGGACAATCCCGCGCCCAGGACGATGGAAGAGATCGCCGACCACACCATCATTGTCTATGGCGAGACGGCGGTGCCGGAGATCCGCGACATCAACTGGCTGCTGGAAGCGTTCAAGAAGAACGCAAAGCCCGGCGGCAAGGGCCGCATCATCCGCATCAACAACATCACCGGCATCCTGCAGGCGACCGAAGCGGGTCTGGGGATCGGGGTGGTGCCGGACTATGTGGCCGCCCAGCATCCGGAACTGGAACGGGTGCTGCCCGACGTGGCGGCGCCCGGTTTCGACGTGCATCTGGTCTATGCCGATGCCCTGCGCCAGTCCAAGCGCGTGGCGGCGTTCCGCGACTTCGCGGTCAAGTCTTCCAAAGACTGGCAGTACTGATCAGCCCGTTGTCGATGTGGAAACGACGGTGCTGACCGGCGGGGCCACAATGCTTTTCTGGCTGTTGATGACCTGGGAATCCACCACCGAGCTGGTGCCGGAGGCCAGGATGCCGACACCGGCCATGATCACCGCGCCCGTGCCCAGCATCAGCGCGGTTTCGGTCGCGGTCATGCGCGCCTGGATCACGCCCGCCGGTCGGCCTGGACGCAAAGACTCGGCGGACGCGCCATTGGCCAGAAGGCTGGCGGCCAGCACGACACCCACAAGAACACGCATGAAACGCTCCAAAGCCCGCTCAAGCAGCGGACGCGCCCCTTGTAGCGGGCCGCCCTGCCCCCGTCCATCGTCTTGAAAATGCCTGCTTTTCGGCAGGGATCAGAAAAAACTGGGCGGCATCGTGCCGTTACGGCCCTGGATGTGCGTGCAGGCCAGGGGCCGCAGAACCTTGGTGGTCCCAAGGCGCAGGATGGTGCGGCTGCCGGGGCTGAGGACGCAGCCATCCACCGCCAGCTTGGCCCAGAAGCTGTTACGGGCGCAGGTTTCGGGACCCATGATGCGGGTTCCGGTGAGTTCCTGGCGCGCGCGGCAGGTGACGGCGGCCGGATCGCCCTCGCCGCTGGGACGGTCCACCACCGGCGCGGATGCCAGCGCCGCAAGACTGTCCAGCATCTGGTTCTGGACGCAGAGCGGCCAGCTGCGCGCCTTGGACGCGGCCACCAGCTGCGGTGCGTTGCAGGTGATGGCTTCGGGATCTGCTGCGCCGATGGGCGGGGTTCCGGCTTGCGCCGCGACCGCCAGAAAAACGCACGCGGCGATACCAGACAGGATTTTCATCATCGAACCACGCCTCATCAAGGTTTGCGGTACGACACCAGCATAGTCCCGCGCGTGCCGCCGCGCGAGGTGATGATCGGGTCCGACACCTCTTTAAAATGCTTGTAATGGGGCGCGGCCAGATGCACCTGGAACGCGGCTTCGTCGTCATAGACCTCGTACAGGAACAGGTGGTTCGGGGTCGCCCCGATCTCGTAGACGTTGAACTCCCGGCAGCCGGACTCGTCCGCCACCGAAGCCTTGGCGTTCTGGTCCATCATCGTCTTGAAGCGCTCGAGATTTTCCGGCGCGGTACCGAAATCCACCGTCACCACATAACCGGCGGCAAATGCCGCGGCAGGCATGGCCAATGCCAAAACCAGGCCCAGCGCCAGGCGTTTGCAGATGCGGTTGCCCATAGCTTTGGAAGTCATGCCAATTCCCCCTATTTTTCTTTGGTCCAGCCTACGCTTCCGCAGGGGCCTGGTGCTGTCCTAACTTTAAACAAAACCCGCTTGACTGTCCTAAGTCGCTAGACCGGGTGTCCTAAGTGCTTATTGGGGTCTCTCCAACATAGGAGAACCCCATGTCTTGCAAGAACTATCGGAAGGGTACCAAAAGAGTCCTAGATCAGGCGCTGGAGAACAGCCGCCACATCTACGCCAACAACAAGATTCCGCTGTCCAAACACCCCTGTAACCCCTGGTGGGCGCGCAAGCGGCACCCAGGCTGGGCGGCATATCATGCCAATAAGGACAAAGATCAGAGCTAAAACGGCCCCGGCGGTCTCGGTAAGCTCCCTGCGGGTCCGCTTGAACCTCTGACCCGGTTAGATC
>CAIUTH010000382.1 GCA_903902075.1 uncultured Alphaproteobacteria bacterium | reverse complement strand
GGCCATGGGCGGCAGTTTTGGGAAGGCCTTGGGCGCCAAAGGCGATACCGCCGGGCCCTTTTGAGTCGTTTTGCTGCTTTTGGCCATGTTCCCGTCAAATTCCCCCGTGGATGGGGGCGGATATTCTTAAAAACCCCCGGTTTGACAAGAGACTAGCGCGTTCTTATGTCTCCCGCGCGGCCGCCATGCGGAAAAGGCGGTTTTGCGCCCCCCAATTGCCGGCCCGACTTTAGAGGATTTCATGCTGGGTTCGCTTGCCAGATCGCTTTTCGGCTCCGCCAACGAGCGCAAGGTCAGACCCCTGATCGCGGCCGTTCCGAAGATCAACGCCCTGGAGCCCCGCTTCCAGGCCATGACGGATGCCGAGCTGGCCGCCATGACCCCTGCCTTCCGCGAACGGCTGGCCGCGGGCGAGACCCTGGACGACCTGCTGCCCGAAGCCTTTGCGGTGGTCCGCGAGGCCGCCAAGCGCACCCTGGGCCAGCGCCACTTCGACGTGCAGATGGTCGGCGGCATGGCCCTGCACCAGGGCAACATCTCCGAAATGAAGACCGGCGAAGGCAAGACCCTGGTCGCCACCCTGCCCACCTACCTGAACGCGCTCGCCGGCGAAGGCGTTCATGTCGTCACGGTCAACGACTATCTGGCCAAGCGCGACAGCGAATGGATGGGCCAGATCTACCGCTTCCTGGGCATGAGCGTGGGCGTGATCGTCCACGGCCTGGACGACAATGAGCGCAAGGCCGCCTATGCCGCCGACATCACCTACGGCACCAACAACGAGTTCGGCTTCGATTACTTGCGCGACAACATGAAATATTCGCTGGATGCGATGGCCCAGCGCGGCCACGCCTTCGCGATCGTGGACGAAGTCGACTCCATCCTGATCGACGAAGCCCGCACCCCGCTGATCATCTCCGGCCCCACCGAGGACCAGAGCGAGACCTACCGCACCGTGGACGCGGTGATGAGCGGGCTGGTCAAGGAAGACTATGACCTGGACGAAAAGTCCCGCCAGGTCTCGCTGACCGAAGCCGGCAACGAGCACATGTCCCAGCTGCTCAAGGCGGCGGGCATCCTGGAAAGCGGCGATCTCTACGACACCGAGAACATCACCGTCGTCCATCACGTGAACCAGGCGCTGAAGGCGCACAAGCTGTTCCACAAGGACAAGGACTATATCGTCAAGAACGGCCAGGTGATCATCATCGATGAGTTCACCGGCCGCATGATGGAAGGCCGCCGCTATTCCGAAGGCCTGCACCAGGCGCTGGAAGCCAAGGAAGGCGTCGAGGTCCAGCCCGAAAACGTCACCCTCGCCTCCATCACCTTCCAGAACTATTTCCGCCTGTATGAAAAGCTGGCGGGCATGACCGGCACGGCCATGACCGAAGCCGCCGAGTTCATGGACATCTACAAGCTGGACGTGCTGGAAATCCCCACCAACGTGCCGGTGGCGCGCAAGGACGCGGACGACGAGGTCTATCGCACCGAGGGCGAGAAGAACGACGCCATCATCAAGCTGGTGATGGAATGCCGCACCAAGGGCCAGCCCGTCCTGGTGGGCACCACCTCGATCGAAAAGTCCGAGGAACTGTCTTCCATCCTCAAGAAGCGCAACATCCAGCACGCCGTGCTGAACGCGCGTTACCACGAACAGGAAGCCTTCATCGTCTCCCAGGCCGGCGTGCCGGGCGCGGTGACCATCGCCACCAACATGGCCGGCCGCGGCACCGACATCCAGCTGGGCGGCAATGCCGAGATGCGCATAAAGGCCGAACTGATCGGCATCACCGATGAGGCCGAACTCGCCCGCAGGTCCGACGAGATCCGCGCCGAAGTCGCCGCCAACAAGCAGAAGGCGCTGGCCGCCGGTGGCCTCTACATGATCGGCACCGAGCGGCATGAAAGCCGCCGCATCGACAACCAGCTGCGCGGCCGCTCGGGGCGCCAGGGCGATCCGGGCGCCTCCAAGTTCTTCCTGTCATTGCAGGACGACCTGATGCGCATCTTCGGGTCCGAACGCATGGACGCCATCCTCACCAAGCTGGGGCTGGAGCCGGGCGAAGCCATCACCCATCCCTGGGTGAACAAGGCGCTGGAAAAAGCGCAGCAGAAGGTCGAAGCCCGCAACTTCGAAATCCGCAAGAACATCCTGAAATACGACGACGTGCTGAACGACCAGCGCCGCGTGATCTTCGACCAGCGCAAGGAGATCATGTCGTCGGAAGACGTTTCCGACCAGATCGCCGACTTCCGCGAGGAAGTTGTTGAGATGCTGGTGGAACGCCACATCCCCGAAAAGGCCTACGCCGAGCAGTGGGACGCGGTGGGCCTGCAGGACGAAGTGCGCACCATCTTCGGCATCGACCTGCCCGTCGTGGAATGGACCAAGGAAGAAGGTATCGCCGACGAGGAAGTGCGCGAGCGCATCCAGAAGGCCGTCGAGGCCCGTGCCGCCGGCCGCACCGCCGAATACGGCCCCGAGGTGATGCGCTATGTGGAAAAGGCCATCCTGCTGCAGACCCTGGACCATCACTGGCGGGAGCACATCGTGGACCTGGATCACCTGCGCCAGTATGTCGGCCTGCGCGGCTACGGCCAGCGCGATCCCCTGAACGAATACAAGGGCGACGCCTTCGAGCTGTTCCAGACCCTGTTGTCCAAGCTGCGCACCGAAGTGGTGCGCCAGCTGATGAACGTCCAGATCCAGACCGGCCCGGTGCCGCCGCTGGAGCAGACGCCCCTGCCCAGCATGTACGCCTCCCACATCGATCCGCTGACCGGTGAGAATGAAGTGGAAGTGGCTGGCGACTATCCCGATGACGGGGTGGTGGACCCCAACAATCCCAGGACATGGACCATGACCCAGCGCAATGCGCCCTGTCCGTGCGGTTCGGGACGCAAGTACAAGCATTGCCACGGCGCGCTGGCGTAGCACCTGGGCATTGCCACGGCGCGTTGACCTGATTGTCGCTTTCGCGCGTTACTCCTCGCTCAAGAGGATGAGTCCGTGCTGACAGAGCATCAATCCGGCGGCAAACTGGTCTGGGTGGACCTGTACAATCCCACCAACGAGGAAATCGGCCAGGCCTGCACCAAGTACGGCCTGGATATCCCGCCCCGCGACCAGCTCGAGGAGATCGAATTCTCCAGCCGCCTCCAATATGAGGACGAGGTCTTCACCATCTCGGTGCCGCTGACGCCCCACCACAAGAATGGCGATGAAGACCTCACCTCGCCCCTGGGCTTTGTCCTGACAAAAGACCTGCTGGTGACGATACGCTTCGCCCGGCTTCATACGTTCGAGGCCATCACCACGCGGGTGAACCGCCGCACCCGCAGCGCGCCGGACATCTTCCTGGTGATCCTGGAGGCCATGATCGATTACGGCGCCGACCGGCTGGAGGAACTGCGCGCCGAGGCGCTGAAGATTTCCCAGCGCATCTTCCACAAGGACATGCAGGACCTGCAGAAGAACAAGGTCGCCCGCGTCAACCGCATGCTGCGCGAGACCTTGATCGAGATCGGCGACATGGGCGAGCGGCTGTCCCACATCCGCGACACGCTGCTGGTGTTGCAGCGCGCCGTGCCCTTCGTCACCGAACATGGCGATGGCTGGCTGGATCCCACCGTGAAGGCGCGGCTGAAAACCGCCGTCAGCGACGTGCAGTCGCTGAACGAATACGAGGTCCACCTCACCGACAAGATCCAGTTCCTGCTGGATGCCGACCTTGGCTTCATCTCCACCGAGCAGAACGACCTGTTCAAGATCATGACGATCTGGTCCATTGTGGGAATCCCGCCGGTGCTGGTGGCGGGCATCTACGGCATGAATTTCCACTTCATGCCGGAGCTGGCGCTGACCTACGGCTATCCCATGGCACTGATCCTGATCGTGGTCAGCGCCCTGATTCCCCTGCTGTGGTTCAAAAGAAAAGGCTGGTGGGAGTAGCTATCCGGTCTCCCGGCCACCGCGCCTCGATGCAGATTTTTCACCTTGCGCTAGTCTGCGCACCGCGCGGGGGCGTATAACCGGCGCACGGATTTTGAAGGGGTTCTACCATGCGTCTGGCAAAGTTTCTGGCGAAGGCTGCGTCCGCCTGCCTCCTTGTGTCAACCTCCGCTCCCATGTTGCCGGCATTCGCCGCCTCCATCGAGAGCAAGACGGCCCAGAAACAGGCCGAGATTCCCACCTGCAGCCACAAGATCGGCACCCTGGCGGTGCGCGAGCCCGACACGCGGTGGTGGGAAGGCCTGGGCCTGGAATCGCCCGAAGCGCTGCTGAAGGTGTTCGTGATGAAGTCCGGCTGCTTCACCCTAGTGGACCGCGGCAAGGCGTTTGAAATGGCCCAGCAGGAACGCGCCCTGGCGGCCGGCGGCACCCTGCAGGGCGGCGCCAATATCGGCGCCGGCCAGGTCCGCGCCGCGGACTATATCCTGGTGCCCGACATCGCCTCCAAGAACGGCAATTCCGGCGGCACCAATGTCGGCGGATTGCTGGGCGGTTTCATGGGCGGCTTCGCCGGCGCCATCGTGTCCAACATCAGCGTGTCCTCCAAGACGGCGGACGTGGTGCTGACCGTCACCAATGTGCGCACCAGCGAGCAGCAGGCGATTGCACAGGGACATGGTTCCAAGACCGATGTCGGCTTCGGCGTGGGCGGCGGCGGCTTCGGGCTGGGCGGCTTCGGCGGGGCCGGCATCAACAACTACCAGAACACCGCCATCGGCCAGGTCGTGATCCTGGCTTACATCGACGCCTACACCAGGCTGGTGGACGAAATGGGCGGGCTTTCCACCAATGCCAAGGCCGACGCCCCGGCCCAGGCCGTCACCCTTGGCCGCCCCGGCATGCTGCGCGCCAGCGCCAGCGAGAAGAGCAAGGTGCTCAAGCCGCTGGAAGCGGGCACCATCCTCTATCCCACCGGCACCAGGGACGGCATGTGGGTGGAAGTGTCGGATGAAGTCGGCAACAAGGGCTGGGTGTCGCAGCTCTCGATCGCGAATTACAAGTAATTCGACCTGAACAGAAAAGGGAGCCGGTGGCGCTTTTGGCGACACCGGCTCCCTGTTCGTGCCTTGCGATTTTGCTGAGGCTCACTTTTTCCCGAAGGCGGCCACAAATTCGTCCTTGGACAGGAACCCGTCATGGTTTTTGTCGGCAGCCGCGAAATTGTCCGAAACCAGCGTGTTCCTTTGCGCCTACGCCGGGCTGACTTTGCCGTCCTTGTTTGCGTCGAGGGCCGTGAACACCAGCCCCGCATCCTGCGCCAGCGCCGGCGTGGCGAGCATGACGGCCATGCCGATGGCCACATAATATTTCTTCATCACAAAGCTCCTTTTCAGTTTTGGTGCTGCTTGTCGCGGCAGGTCCCGGCTAGCCTTCAGTTCACAACGGTCCAGGTTCCATCCGGCTGCTGGCAAGCGCGCCCGGTGGCCGCCTGCGGACGTCCATGGACGAAGATTTGCTGGTTGAAATTGGCGCAACGGAAGCCGCCAGAATCGTTGAAGTAGTTGTTGACGCGGACCTCCCCGTAATTGCCGCTGTTGGGATTGCGCCATTGATAGGGGACGTTGGTCCGCCCCGAGTCCGCGCCCCGCCGATCATCCAGGCCTGACCGAATTGGGTTTCTGACCTTCTCCCTTGCGCCGAGGCCGGTCAACGCACGTCCTGATCGGCGAGGCACACAATTTCTTCGCTCCTGCTGTAACCGGCCCTTGAAATCCCGCGAAGACGGGATAGCGGGGCGGTGGTCGCCTCGTATCAATTCGAGGACTTCCCATGAACACCAAGAGCATTATTGCCGCGTCCACCCTTCTGGGCACTTTGGCCCTTGCCGCGACCCAGGCCTCGGCCGCGCCCGCCGGTCCGATGCCGGCCGGTTTTGAAAAGTGCTACGGCGTCGCCGCCGCCGGCAAGAATGACTGCGCCGCCGGTGCCCATTCCTGCGCCGGCCAGTCCACCAAGAGTTTCGACAAGGCTTCTTTCGTCGAGCTGCCCAAGGGCGCCTGCGCCAAGCTGGCCGGCGGCAGCACCATGGCGATGAAGTAAGGCATGTTGGACCGCCCCCTCCCCAACTCCGCGGTCCATGCGGCTTCGATCCCGGCGCAAGCCGGGATCGGGCTG
>CAIUTH010000381.1 GCA_903902075.1 uncultured Alphaproteobacteria bacterium | reverse complement strand
GTGCGCGCCGCGAGGCGTTGATTGAAGCAGCCGACGCCTATGAAACGGTTTATCGCCGCTTCGGCGGCTATTATCCGTTGATCAATGCCGCCACCTTGTTTTTGCTCGCGGGCGAGCAGGTGACGGCAGAGAATCTGGCGCGCCAGACATTGCGGGAAGTGGCGGATTCAAAGGATTATTGGGGCCTTGCGACAAAGGCTGAAGCGCTGCTGTTGCTGGGCAAAAGCGACGAGGTGGGCCCGGTCCTGAAGGCGGCCAGCGCGCTTGGCATGTCCGCGTCCGGCATGGCTTCCACCAAGAAACAGCTTTTGACGGTGTGCGCGGCGCGCGGTTCCGATAGTTGCCTGCTGGACGAACTGCGCGTGCCCTCGGTGGTCTATTATTGCGGTCACCGCAACCTGGATGATGCGGTTTCCGCAACGTTCCAGATTACGGCCCAGATGGCGGCGCTCAATGCCGGCTTTGCCTATGGCTCGCTATGCAGCGGCGGCGATATATTGATGGCCGAAGCGGCGCTGGCGGCGGGCATAGAGCTGCATGTCGTGCTGCCCTATCAGGCCGAGGACTTTGTGAAGAGTTCGGTGTCGCCGGGCTGGGAGGCGCGCTTCGCCACCTGCATGGCCAAGGCCCGTACCGTCTCCTACGTGATCGATAATGACGTGCTGGAGCATGACTGCGTCAAAGCCCTTTGCAGTAGCCACGCCATGGGCATGGCGCGTCGCCATGCCGATGCTTTGGCGACCGGGATCTGCCAGCTTGCGATCTGGAACGGCGCACCCGCCAGGGCGGTCGCCACCGCGGCCGCGGAAGTGGCCAAATGGTCCGGGCTCGGCCTACCCAGTGTCATCATCCCGCCGCAGGGTGCGCCCTACCGGCTGACCCAGCCCCCGCCGCCGCCCGACGATCACATCAGCCCAGACGTGGCGCCGCGCGCCTTTCTGTTCGCGGACGTGCGTGGTTTCAGCAAGTTGCCGGAACGGCATATGGAGCTTTTCGTCCAGACCTATATGGCTAGTCTGGCCGAGGCCATCGAGCCTTTCGGAGGCGATATCGACTACCGCGCCACCGCCGGCGACGGGGTTTTCCTGGTTTTTCGTATACCCGCCATGGCGGCGGCCTGCGCCATCGCCATGCAGGGACGCTCGGAGGGTTTCGACCGGGACCGCCACGGCATCGCCGTGCATCTGCAGCTGCGGATTGCCGTCCATTACGGCCCGTGCCACCCCATTCATGACCCCATCCTCAAGAAAAATTCTTTCGCCGGGCGGGAAATCATTCGCGCCGCGCGCATCGAGCCAGTCACCCCGCCGGGTGAAATCTATGTGACAGAGCAGCTCGCCAGCGCTCTCTTTCTGGCCGGTGCCAAGGACTGGCGCTGCGACTATGTTGGCATCCAGCCCACGGCCAAGGGCTTCGGCAATTTACGCATGTACTCCATCAAGCCGCATGGCTAGGCAACGAACGGTTTTGTCGCAGCATGACAATTTATCATTAATGATATTTTGTTTTCAAAACAAGGATAAAGCTGCTACGAAATTTTTTTGTCAGAATAGCCCCTGGGTGTGGGGTAGGGGGGAGTGGTGGCAGGATTTTTGCTGGGTGAGCGCGCGCGCGCCCTTGGCCTGACGCTCCTGTTGGTGCTTTTTGCGACCCCGCTTTTTGCCGCCAGTGCACCGGGCACACATGAAGGCGTAGCCTCTTGCGGTGGCTCCACATGTCACGGGCGCCTGGCACCCACCGGCAAAACTGTCCGGCAGAACGAGCTCATCACCTGGCAGGACACGACGTCCGCCGCGGGCTCGCACAGCCAGGCTTGGCAGGTGCTGAACCGTACGCGCGCGCAGAACATCGCCCAGCGTCTGGGTCTGGGGTCGGCGCAGAATGCTAAGGACTGCCTAGGTTGCCACAGCGAGCCCGCCGCGGCGCGCGGTTCCAAATTCCAAGTTTCCGACGGCGTCGGCTGCGAAGCCTGTCATGGCGGCTCCGGCGGCTGGCTGGTGAGCCATTATGCGGTGAACGCCAGCCATGCCGACAATGTGAAGAACGGCATGACCGCGATGGAAGATCCGCGCGCCCGCGCCAATCTGTGCCTCGACTGCCATTTCGGCAGCGCCAGGAGCGGCCAGTTCGTCACCCACAAAATGATGGCGGCGGGGCATCCGCGCGTGTCGTTCGAGCTTGATCTTTTCAGCGCGCTGCAGCGCCATTACGACTTTGACGCCGACTACGTGAAGCGCAAGGGCCTATCCAGCGGCATCAAATTCTGGGCGGTGGGGCAGGCGCTGG
>CAIUTH010000380.1 GCA_903902075.1 uncultured Alphaproteobacteria bacterium | reverse complement strand
CAGCGGCAGCGCGCCGGCGCCGTCGCGGATCGCGATGATGTATTCGTCATTGGCCTGGTGCACCGGCATGTCGCCGGAGATCCGGCGGTCGCAGACGATGCCGACCGTCTTCACCGGTTGTTGCTGGCCTGGCGCGGCGCTTTGGCAGGCACCGCGAAGATCGCCGGGGCCAGCGTGACGCCCGGCTGCAGGTTGCGCAGCGCCACGGTCGTGTTCCCGCCCTGGGCATCCTTCACCGTCCATTGCCGCAGTTCGATATTGGGCGCGGTGAACATCAGCGTGATGTTGGAGTTGTTGCGGTTGGTGCTGGTGCGGGCGCGCACGATGATGGCGCCTTCCTGTTCCACGACGCCAAGCACCGCCTTGTTGGTCTTCAGGTCGACCGTCTCATTCAGCAGCAGTCCCAGCGGCGTGTCCGACAGGTCGTAATTGTCCACCGTGTTGAGCTTGGAATTCTTGACATAGACCTGGCCGCCGGTGGCGACGATCGAAACCGGGCTGGGCGGACGATATTCGAAACGGATCTGGCCGGGTTTCTGGATCGCGACCTCACCCTGGTCGACACCGCCTTGCGGCCCAATCTGGATGAAACCGGCGCGCAGACTATGCATGCCGTTGAGATAGCCGCTGATCTTGTCGAGATCGGCTTTCTCCTGATCGCTATAGGCCTGGTAGAGACGTTGGGGCGCCTGCTGGCCCGCGCCGCCCAGAAGGACGGTGGAGCAGAGGGCGGCAAGGCAAAGAGCGTAACGGCGCATCAGGAAATCTCGCACGGCAAGATGGACCAATTGAGGCGATTTGCGGCTGGTTCAGCGGCAAGATAGATTCCGCGTCCGAATAAGCAACCCCAAGACTCCCCAAGCGTCATGCCCGATTCTTTGTCTCATATTGCGGTTTTGGGCGCCGGCGCCTGGGGCACCGCCCTGGCACTGGCCGCCCATGGCGCCGGGCGCCAAGTGAGCTTGTGGGTGCGCGAGGACGATGTCATGGCCGACATCCGCGCGGGGCGCGGCAACCGTTTCCTGCCCGGCGTGACCTTGCCCAAGGATATGGCTGTCACCGGCGACCTGGCGCAGGCATGCAAAGCGGACGCGCTGCTGCTGGTGGTGCCGGCACAGGTGCTGCACCGCTTCGCCAATTCCCTGGAACCGCATCTGAAACCCGGCCAGCCGCTGGTGATCTGCGCCAAGGGCATCGAGAAAGGCAGCGGCAAGCTGGTGACCGAAGTCGCCGCCGAGGTCCTGCCGGGTGCCGATCTTGCGATCCTGTCGGGCCCGTCCTTCGCGCGCGATGTCGCCAAGGGGCTTCCCACCGCCGTCACCATCGCCGCCAAAGGCGACTTGGCGTCCAGACTGCAGACCGCGCTGGGCAGCGCGAGTTTCCGTCCCTATGCCAGTGACGACCTGACCGGTGTGGCGTTGGGGGGCGCGGCTAAGAATGTCTATGCCATCGCCTGCGGCGTGGTCGAAGGCATGGGACTGGGTGAGAATGCCCGCGCCGCGCTTTTGGCGCGCAGCTTTGCCGAACTGGCGCGGTTGGGCGAAGCGTTGGGAGCGAAACGCGAAACATTGATGGGCCTGTCGGGCCTGGGCGATCTGGTGCTGACCGCCACCAGCAAGTCGTCGCGCAATTTTTCGTTCGGCGCGGCGCTGGGCGCGGGCGAGAAACCTGGCGCGGCGCTGGCCGAAGGCGTGGATACCGCCCCGGCACTGGTGGCGCGCGCAAGGTCTGTGAATGTCGAAATGCCCATCGCCGAAGCCATGGCTGATCTGCTGAGCGGTGCGCTGCCACTGGGCGAAGCCATGCTGCGGCTGATGAGCCGTAAATTGAAGGCGGAATAAATGGCCTATTGGTTGTTCAAGAGCGAACCCGACGCCTGGTCGTGGGAGATGCAGAAGAAGAAGGGCGCCAAGGGCGAGCCCTGGAGCGGGGTGCGCAACCACACCGCCAAGCTGAACATGAAAGCGATGAAGAAGGGCGATCTGGGCTTCTTCTATCATTCCAACGAACAGAAGGCCGTGGTCGGCATCGTGGAAGTGATCGAGGAATTTAAGCCCGACCCCACCGACGAGAAAGGCCAGTTCGGACAGGTGGTTGTGAAGGCGGTGAAGGACATGCCCAAGCCCGTCACCCTGGCGGGCTGCAAGGCGAACCCCAAGCTGGCGGAAATGAGCCTGGTCAACAGCTTCCGCCTGTCGGT
>CAIUTH010000379.1 GCA_903902075.1 uncultured Alphaproteobacteria bacterium | reverse complement strand
TCATGGCGGTGTTGAAGCAGACCTCGCCGATCGCCGAGCCCGGCGCGCCAAAGCCGGCGCCTTCGAAGAAGGTGCCGTCCGCCAACATCAAGCCGCCGCGCGAAAATGCAGGCGCCGCGGTGGCGGCGTCGGGTTTCGAAGCGTTGGTCATGGAGGGTCCTCGGATTTGCGCGAAAATAGGGATGCCGCCCGCGCCCGTCAACCGCAACGAATCCAGCATTTTCAACGGGTTGGAATTATCCACTGATTCCAGATAGCGTCACGGCGCTTTTGAGATGAGAGATTCCATGTCCCTGCGCGCCCAGCTGACCGATGCCATGAAGGAAGCGATGAAGGCCAAGGACGCCAAGCGCCTGGCCACCGTGCGCCTGATCCTGGCGGCGCTGAAGGACCGGGACATTGCCGCGCGCAGCGAAACCAACAAGGACCTGGTGAGCGACGACGACATCCTCACCTTGCTCGCCAAGATGATCAAGCAGCGCGAGGAGTCCGCCACCGCCTTCGACGCCGGCAACCGCCCGGAGATGGCGCAGAACGAGCGCGACGAAATCACCGTCATCCGTAGCTTCATGCCCGCCCAGATGGACGAGGCGGCGATGAAGGATGCGGTGGCCAAGGTGATCGCCGAATCCGGCGCCGCCTCGATCAAGGACATGGGCAAGGTGATGGCGGTCTTGAAAGAGCGTTATGCCGGCCAGATGGATTTCAGCAAGGCGAGTGCCACGACAAAAGACGCGCTCAGCGGCAAATAGCGCCGTTTTTAATGGTGCTGCGGTTCCAAAAGGTCCGACAGCGCCTTGCCGACCAGCGCGCCATAGGTCTTCACCGTGATGATATCGATATTGGTGAAGCTGCGTTTGTCGCGCCAATAGGCGCCCATGGCGGCGACGTTCTTTTCGCCCAGCGGCGTCATGATCAGACTTTTGACGAAGGTCGGCAGATAGGCGTCATAAGGAATGCGCGGGTCTTCGAACACATCCTCGATCACCGCGGACTGGGCGTTCATCATCGCCCAGCCGGAAATGCAGGAACTGAGCGGAAATCGCTGGCCCTTCCACAAGGGGCCGATGGCGTCTTCCTCGACATAGTGACAGAGGTCGCCTTCGCGCAGCACGAAGGTGATGCCTTCGCTGTCGCAGATGTCGCGGGCGGTCTGGCGTACGGTCTCGATCACGGCGACCTGGCTGCGGGCCACCCCTAGGCGCTCCCGGGCCTCTGCCAGAAGGGCGGCGCGGATCGAACTGGACTGCTCGTAGAGGGACATGCGGGTCTCCGGCGGTGAATCCCAGCCTAAGGGGGATTTTCGAAAAAATCATGCACAGGGCAGGGCGGTTCCACGGGGCCGGAAGGGGTGATTTCCTCCCGAAAAGGCGTGTTTTCCCGTAAAGTGTCCCTATGCGCTATGGCGAAGGATTGCTGGCAGAAATCCGGCAGCGGACCGATTTGGTCGCGCTGGTGGGCCGCCGCGTCAAGCTGGTGCGCAAGGGCCGGGAAATGTGGGGCTGCTGTCCGTTCCACAACGAGAAATCGCCCAGCTTCAAGGTCAACAACGAGCGCCAATCGTACAAGTGCTTCGGCTGCGGCAAGGGCGGCGACTGCTTCACGTGGCTGATCGAAGTCGAAGGCCTCAGCTTTCCCGAAAGCGTGGAGAAGCTGGCGAGCGAGGCCGGTGTCGAACTGCCCAAATGGTCGCCCGAAGATGAAGCGCGCGAGCAGCAGAAGAAATCGCTCTACGATGTCGTGGAACTGGCGGCGAAGTTTTATGAAACCCAGCTGTTCGAGCCGGGCGGCCGTGAGGCGCGCGAGTATCTGAAGGGCCGTGGGCTCGACAGTGCGGCGGCCAAGCAATTCCGTTTGGGTTATTCGCCAGGCGGCAATGGCGCGCTGATCAAGCATCTGACCGAGCACAATGTCACCTTGGACGACATCATCGCTGCCGGTCTGGCGCGGCCCGCCGATGACGGCCGGCCGATGCGCGACTTCTTCTACAACCGCGTGATGTTTCCCATCACCGACGGGCGCAGCCGCGTGGTGGCTTTTGGGGCGCGCGCATTGGAAGCCGACGCCAAGCCCAAATACATCAATACCGGCGAAACATCCCTGTTTTCCAAGGGTTCGCAGCTTTACAATTTCGCCACCGCGCGCGCCGCTGCCATCAAGGCCGGCACCATTATCGTCGCCGAAGGTTACATGGATGTGATCGCGCTGGTGCGCGCCGACTTTGCGCACAGCGTGGCGCCGCTGGGCACGGCGCTGACCGAAGACCAGCTGCATCTGCTCTGGCGCACCGCGCCCGAACCCATCCTGGCGTTCGATGGCGACGCGGCGGGATTGAAAGCGGCGCACCGCGCCGCGCATCTGGCCCTGCCGCATCTGAAGGCCGGCTACTCGCTGCGCTTTGCCTTCCTGCCGACCGGCGAAGATCCCGACAGCTACATCGCCGCCAACGGCGCCGGCGCCATGACGGTGCTGCTGGAAGCGGCGCTGCCGCTGTCGCAGCTTTTGTGGCGCGCCGAAACAGACGGCAAGGATTTCTCCACCCCCGAACGCCGCGCCGGGCTGGAGCATGCCTTGCGCGAAATCGTGAGCCACATCACCGACGCCAAGATCGCCGACTATTACCGCCGCGGCTTCGATGAGCTGGTATTCAACAGCTTCAAGCGCCGCGCGCCCGCCCGCACCCCCCAGCGCCAGGCGCCGGGCTTTCAGGGCGGCGGCCGGTTCCGGGGCGACTTCAAGCCCCGCCCCCTGCCGGGCACCCCGGAGGCGGTCTCCGCCAGCGTCCAGGGGTCGGCCCTGGTCCGGTCGGGCCAGGCCGGGGCCCGCCACGCCAAGGAGATGGAACTTGGCCGACTTTTGGTTGAATCGCCCGAAATCGCACTCGCAGAGGCTGAATCGCTGGCGAATCTGGACCTCTCGGACCCTTCGCTTGACAGGCTGCGCCACGAACTTCTAAACCTCGCCGCCTCCGGCTCCAGCCTTGAAAAAGCTGGGGTTCAAGCCCATTTCACGCGTAAGGGAATTGCCGAATTGCTGGTGCGTTTTGCCGGCTCCGCGGTCGAAGACCCCCAAGCCAGTTTTCAGCGCACCGTTGCCGACCTGCGCGAGCTGGCGGGGCACCAGACCGATGCGCGGCGCCTGCTGGAGCGCCGCAAGGCGTTCTCAGAACGGCCCGGCGACGGGCGCGGGACATAGTTAGGGTAGAACATTGACGAAAGCCTCGAAAAAGCCGGCAAAGACCATCAAGAAGCCGGCCGCGAAAGCCGCCGCTTCCAAGTCGGTGCCTGCCAAGAAATCCCTCAAGCCCGCACCCAAGGCCGCCAAGCCCGTGAAGGTTGTCGCCAAGGGCAAGCCCGCGCCCGCGCCCAAGGGCAAGCCGCCGGCAAAAGCCGAGAAGCCGCTGACCAAGGCGCAACTGGCTGCCATCGCCAAAGAGGAAAAAGCAAAGGCCAAGGCCGCATTGAAGGCCGCCAAGCTGGACCCCAAGGCCGCTGCACCCGTGATCCCGGTCAAGCCGGGTTCGAAGATCCCCGCCAAGAAGCCGGGCGAAAACGAAACGCCGGGCGATGCCGACAGTCCGCTGCTGGACATGTCGGATGTCGGCGTCCGCAAGATGATCGCCAAGGCGAAAGCCCGCGGCTACGTCACCTATGACGAATTGAACAAGGTGCTGCCGTCGGACAAGACCTCGTCCGAGCAGATCGAAGACACGATGGCGATGCTCAACGAGATGGGTATCAACGTCATCGAAAGCGAAGAGGCCGAGGAAGGCGAAGAGGGCGGCGCCCTGGTCGAAGCGTCCGGCAGCAAGGCGCTGGCCACCACCGCCAAGTCCGGCGAGCAGTATGACCGCACCGATGATCCGGTGCGCATGTATCTGCGCGAAATGGGTTCGGTTGAACTGCTTTCGCGCGAAGGCGAAATCGCCATCGCCAAGCGCATCGAAGCCGGCCGCGACACCATGATTCTGGGCCTGTGCGAAAGCCCGATCACGTTCCACGCCATTATCCAGTGGTCGGACGCCCTCAACAACGAAGAAATGCAGCTGCGCGAGATCCTCGATCTCGATGCGATGCTTTCCAAGGAGCCCGCGCCCGAGGCGATGGCCGACGATGCCGAGGATTCGGTCGACGGCGAAATCAGCGAGAAGATTGCCGGTCCTTCTTACAAGGAAGAGGAAGAAGTCGAGGAAGTCGAAGAGGCCAAGGCCGACGACGAGGACGACGACCAGATCGAACGGC
>CAIUTH010000378.1 GCA_903902075.1 uncultured Alphaproteobacteria bacterium | reverse complement strand
GGGTGCGCCGCTTGCGCGTCACCCTGCCCAGGACGCTCGCCACGGAATGAACGTTCTGGCGCGAACCGGCGACTGGATGCGTGGCCTCGGCGGCTGGCGGCGTTTGCTGCTGGCCTTTGCGGCGGGCGCCGTTTCGGCCACCGGTTTTGCGCCGCTGGATTTCTTTCCCGCGCTGCTCCTGGGCTATGCCGTGCTGGTGCTGCTGCTGGATGGCGCCGATGCCGGCCCAAGGCCGGTGCGGCGCGGTGCAGCGGCAGGCTGGGCTTTCTTCTTCGGCCAGTTCCTGGTGGGGCTGCACTGGATCGCCTATCCCTTCCTGATCTATCCCGATTCCAATCTGTGGCAATTGCCGTTTGCGCTGTTCTTGCCTGCGGGCCTGGCGCTGTTCGGCGGACTGGCCTGCGCCATCGCGATGTATTTCTGGCAGGACGGACCGGGCCGCATTTTCATTTTTGCCGTGATGCTGGCCGTCAGCGAATGGCTGCGCGGCCATATCTTCACGGGCTTTCCGTGGAATCTTCCCGCCTATGGCTGGGGCGCGAGCCTGGCGGTGCTGCAATCTGCCAGCCTGGTTGGGGCTTATGGCCTGTCCTTGCTGACCATATTGCTGGGCGCGTCGCTGGCAGAACTGGCCGCGCGGCGCTGGCAATTGCCCGCCGCGATGGTCCTGCTGTTTGCCGCGCTGTGGGGATTTGGCGCTGCGCGCCTTTCCGCCGCGCCGATGGATACGGTCCCCGGCGTCAGCATCCGGCTTGTGCAGCCCAATATCCCGCAAGCCGAGAAATATGTCCGCCGCCTGATGCTGCGCAATTGGACGCGGCTGCTTACCCTGAGTACCCAGCCGGGCAAGCCGACCCATATTGTCTGGCCGGAAGCGGCCACCGGTTTTGCGGTGGCCCGTGCGCCCGGCGCGCTGGACCAGATCGGCCTTTTCACCGCGCGCGGCCAGACCTTGATCACCGGCTCCGACCGTTTCGTGCGCGATGCCCAGGGCATTCACGCTTACAACAGCCTTTATCTGTTCGCCCCCGGCGGCGGGCTGCCCCAGACCTACGACAAATTCCATCTGGTGCCGTTCGGAGAATATCTGCCGCTGGCCGGTGTGCTGGGCAGCATCGGCTTTAGCCAGTTCGCGGTGGGGCCCGGTTTCAGCGCCGGCGATCATCCCTATGTGCTGAATGCCGCACCGGCGCCGCCGGTGTCGCCGCTGATCTGCTATGAAGTGATCTTTCCCCATGCGGTGACCGACCCCGGCAGCCAGCGCCCCGGCTGGCTGGTAAACATCACCGATGATTCCTGGTTCGGCCCCTGGGCGGGCCCGCACCAGCATCTGTTGACCGCACAGGTCCGCGCCATCGAGGAAGGTCTGCCGATCGCGCGGGCCGCCAATACCGGCATCAGCGCGATGATCGATGGCAATGGCCGTGTGCGCGGCCACCTGGCGCTGAACCGGATGGGCGTTGTTGACGCAGCTTTGCCGCGCGCGCTGACGCCCACCTTGTATGAGCGCTTTGGCGATCTGGTATTTCTGTTGTTGCAGGTTGCCGCAGTTTTTGCTGCCTCCGGGTTGCAAGCTGTTAAAGTTCGCGCCGGAAAATGAAATTAGGTGTTTCCGTTATATGACAGATGGGGCAAGTTCCCCGCCGTCAGATGATTTGAGAAACAAAACAGTGGCGAAAAAACAGGCCAATCCGATCGACATCCAGGTCGGCAACCGTGTGCGCATCCGCCGCATGCTGATCGGCATGAGCCAGGAAAAGCTGGGCGACATGCTGGGCCTGACGTTTCAGCAAGTGCAGAAATACGAGAAGGGCGTGAACCGCATCGGCGCCGGACGACTGTTCGAGGTGGCGCGCATCCTCAATGTGCCGGTGGATTTCTTCTATGAAGGCGTTAGCGCCGCGGGAGAGGTTGAATCCGATGGCGCGCCGGTGATGGAGTTCGTCTCCAGCGGCGAAGGCCTGCAATTGGCGCTGGCCTTCATGAAGATCAAGGACATCAAGGTGCGCAAGCGCATGCTGGATCTGGTGAAGAGCCTGGCCGAAGAAGAAGAGTCCAAGGGCTAGCCTTTACGGCCGGCCTTCTCTTCCAGTCCCGACGTCGCTTCGCGGGACTTCAGGACCGCATAAACATCTTCCGGCGTGATGCCGCTGGCCGCCCACAGCACCGCCAGGTGATACAGCACGTCGGCGGATTCCTTGGCCAGTTCCACCTTGTCCTTCTGGATGGCGGCGATCACCGCTTCGGTGGCTTCCTCGCCGAACTTCTTGGCGCACTTTTCCACGCCCGCGGCCAACAGCTTGGCAGTGTAGGACGCAGCCGGATCCGCATCCTTGCGGGCGGCGATGGTGGCGAACAGTCGGTCGAGGCCTTGGGACATGATGCGCCTATAGCATAGCTTTAAAGCTAAAGACCAATACGGGCTCGGATATCGGCAGGGGTGGCGCCGGCATCGCGCAGGCTTTCCAGGCTGACCGCACCATCGCGCTTGGAGAATTTCTTGCCGTTCTCATCCAGCACCAGCGGATGGTGGGCGTAAGCCGGTTCGGGCAGCTTCAGCAGCGCCTGCAGCAGCCGCTGGATATGGGTGGCGGCCAGCAGGTCCTCGCCGCGCGTCACCAGGCTGACCTGCTGGTGGGCGTCATCCACCACCACCGCCAAGTGATATGATGTCGGCATGTCCTTGCGCGCGATCACGATATCGCCGAAGCGCAAGGGCTCCACCGCATGGCGAAGACCGCGCTCGGTGAACGTCAGCGGTCCGGTCAGCGCCGCCGCCTGGGCCACGTCCAGCCGCAGGGCATAGCTTTCGCCCGCCGCCATCCGCGCTAGGCCTTCCTCGCGCGACAAGGCGCGGCAGGTGCCCGGATACAGCGGCCCATCGGGGCCGTGCTGGGCCTCGCCGGCGCGCGCGATCTCGGCGGCGATTTCGGCCCGGGTGCAGAAGCAGGGATAGACCAGTCCGCGCGCCTTCAGGTTCACCAGCGCCTCGGCATAGGCGCCCATGCGGGTGGACTGGCGCATGGTAGGTTCGTCCCAGGATAGGCCCAGCCATTTCAGGTCATAGAAAATCCGCAGGATGAAGGCGTCGCGCGAACGGCCCTTGTCGATATCCTCGATCCGCAACAAGAAATCGTCACCGCTCTCATAAGCAGTGATGGCGGCATAGGCATGGCCCAGGTGCAAAAGCCCGGTTGGACTGGGTGCGAACCTTGTGACAATCATCGTGCCGACTCTAACGCATAGAAACGCCCATGGCACTTTCCGGACCGACCCTTGCACCCGCGCGCGGACCCGCCACCCATCTGGTGGTGCTGGTGCATGGCTATGGCGCCGACGGCCAGGACCTACTGGGCCTGGCCAATCATTGGCAGGGCATTTTGCCCACCGTTGCCTTCGCCGCGCCCAATGCGCCGACCCGCGTTCCGGGCAGTTCCGGCTATCAGTGGTTTCCCATCTCGCGCATCGACCCGCATGAAATGCAGAAGGGCGTGGAAGTGGCCGGTCCCCAGCTGGACGAATATCTGGATGGCGAGCTGGCGCGCCTGGGCCTGCCGCCCGAAAATCTGGCGCTGGCGGGATTTTCGCAAGGCACCATGCTGTCCTTGCATGTGGGGCTGCGCCGCAAGGTCCGGCCCGCCGCCATTGTCGGCTTTTCCGGTCTGCTGGCGGGCCTGCCGCCGGCCGGAGAAATGCCGCCGGTCCTGCTCACCCATGGCGACAGCGATCAGGTGATTCCGCCCCAGGCCATGTTCCTGGCCGCCGCCCAATTGGGCGCCGCGGGCGCCCGGGTGCAATGGCACCTGGCGAATGGCATGGGCCATGGCATCGATCCCGAAGGGCTGGCCATTGCGGGGGAATTTCTGGATTTGGCGTTTCGCGGCCTGTTGAAAAGCCAGGGGGACGCCACCTGCGTCCTCAAACCGTCATGACGAATCGGCTAGCCTCTTGAGCAATTCAAGGGCTTGGCCCTAGAGTCGGGGTCTTACAAAGGGGAACTGCTTTCACAGGATCTTGTCCGTGCTAGCACCAGTTGTCATCCCAAGAGCTGCCAGCCACTGCCCGGCGCTGGTGCTCAACGCCGATCATCGCCCCTTGAGCTATTACCCGCTGTCGCTCTGGTCGTGGCAGGACACCATCAAGGCGGTGTTCCTGGACCGGGTCACCATCCTGGAAGAATATGACCGGGTGGTGCGTTCGGCGCGCTTCGAGATGAAGCTGCCCTCGGTGGTGTCGCTCAAGACCTATATCCGCCCCGCGCGCCGTCCCGCCTTTACCCGCTTCAATGTGTTCCTGCGCGATCAGTTCGAATGCCAGTATTGCGGCGACCCCAAGGACCTGACCTTCGATCACGTCATTCCGCGCAGCAAGGGCGGGCGCACCACCTGGGAAAATGTCGTCACCGCCTGTAGCCCTTGCAACCTCACCAAGGGCGGCCGCATGCCGAACCAGGCCAAGATGCATCCGCGCATCCGCCCGCATCAGCCGACGGTGATCGAGCTGCGCGAGCATGGCCGCAAGTTTCCGCCCAATTACCTGCACGAAAGCTGGGCGGACTATCTTTACTGGGATAGCGAGCTGGAGCCCTAGATGCGCTCTGACAGCTTGATCGCGATGCGGCAGCCCGCCTTGATCGTCTCGCTCAGCAGCTTATAGCCCGGCGCCTGTTCGGCACCCTGCGCGATCGCGGTTTCGCGGTGGGCCGCTTCATCGGCACGGAAATCTTCCACCGCCGATTTCAATGCCTGGTCCTTGCCTTCCAGCGCCACGATCTGCGCCGCGTAATGCTCGTCAATCACTTCTTCCACGGCGGCGGTGCAGGCAAAGGCCGCCTTCTCGCCAAGCGCAGCGGTGGCGGCGCCCAGCGCAAACCCGGCGATGCGCCAAACCGGCTCCAGCGCGGTGGGCCGCACTTTGCGCTCATTGACCATCTTGTCGAAGGCTTTCAGGTGCCGCTGTTCCTGCTCGGCCATGTGGGTGATGGTTTCGACGCTGGCCTGCGTGCCCTTTCGCCGCTTCAGCACCGCCAGCTGGCCTTCATAGATGCGCACCGCGCCATATTCGCCAGCATGATCCACCCGGATCATGGATTCAATATCGGCGGCGGAACCGGGCGCGGCGGGCTTGGCTTTACGCGGCATGTTTGCGGCTCAAGAGAAAAGCGCCGGCTGCGGCGATGCCCAAAGAAAAGATGGCGTTATACGCCGCCAGCGAAAGGCCCAGCAGGCTCCAGGTCACGACATTGCAGTTGACGGCCGGCGGCTGCGCGCCAGACCCCAGGACATAGGCATGCGCCACGGTGCAGCCGTCCGGTCCCGGCAACACGCCCCATTGCATGCCGGCTTGATATGCGCCGATCAGGCCGGAAATGGCGACCAGCGCGATCACGGTCATCGCCAGCGTGCGAACGTCTTTCTTCCACGGCGCCGCCGCCGCCAGGCCGCCGATGATCAGGATCAGAATCTTGGGCTGCCAGCCAGTCAGCATGTCCCATTGTGCTGCGGCGGCCAGCGCCACCAATGCGCCCAACGCGATGGTGCCGATGGCCAGCCTGTCGCTCCTGGACACTCCGATCAGGCCAAGCGCGGCGGCGGCGATGTGCGGCCAGCGCTGCCAATGACACATTTCGCAAGGCGGAAGATGCTGAAGATACTGGAAACCAAGTGCACCCAGAATCAAGGCCAGCGCGCCCGCGCCCACCAATCCTGCAATCTGTTCATCACGTATCATGACGGGCGAATTCGCTTTCGATCCAGTTGCGAAACGGAGTACAAATATCGCCGATCTGCGCGCCACAGGCAAACCGCACTTGTTGTTCAAAAAAACACCCGTTCCCCGTCATGAATTGCTCAAGATTGACGGCCGCATGCTGGAAGTGCGGTTGCGCCTCAATCC
>CAIUTH010000377.1 GCA_903902075.1 uncultured Alphaproteobacteria bacterium | reverse complement strand
GGGTCACAGGTTCAATCCCTGTCGCGCCCACCATTTAATGCGCGCCGAGGCGCGCTTTAAATGGTGCCCGAAGCGGCGCTAGCGACAGCGTAGCGCGCCGCGAGGGCGCGGCGCGGAATTGACGCAACAAGCTCGGACGGCTGTCTGCGCCAAGACGCGCAGATGAATGGTCACCTCTTCTTGCGCTCATCCATCCAGGCATAGATCCGGCGGATACCGCGGGGCTCGGCGCCCACGCCTTCGATGTCCGGAAAGTCCCCGGCGTGCGCGGTCAGGTCCACGCGTTTGGCGGCCTCGTCGGCCGGAACGCCCTGCGCGCGTAGCTTGGCCACCTGCGCCAGCACATCGGTCAGATAGGATTGGAACGAAGTGATGAGTTTCTTGTCGGTGAACGGCGCGCCATGGCCGGGCAGATCCACGGCAAAGTCCAGCCGCTTAAGCGCATCCAGTGTGGTCAGCCATTCATCGAAAAAGGCACTGCCCATAAAGGCGATACGGCTTTCCATCAGGTCGCCGGTGCAGACGATGCGCTCCCTGGGCAGGAACACCACGGTATCGCCGCCGGTGTGGCCGCGCCCGAGAAACAGAAGATCAACCTCGCGCCCGCCGCGATTCAGGACCAGCTTGTCGGTATAGGTCACGTTGGGCGGCGTAGGCTTGATATCCCTGATATCCTGCACAAAGGCCCTGGTAGCCGCTTCGGTATCCGCCAGCTTCTTTTCCAGGGCGGCGCGTCGGCGGGGATCTTTTTCCGCGGCGACCTGCTTCTTGAAACGCTCTATCATCGCCTGGGGCGCATTGCGGGTCGAACTGCGGAACGGCTCGTTGTGGAGGATATCGAATTTTTCGATCGCCTGGCGGACATACGCGTGGGCGATAATCTGAACTTCCGGTCCGAAGATCGAATTGCCGTCTGTATGGTCGTAATGCCAATGGGTGTTGACGACATACCGCACCGGCTTGTCGGTCAGGAGCTTGATATCCGCCACAAAGGCGCGTGCCGCGGCAGGTGTCGTGCCGGTATCGACAATCAGAACGTCATCCTTGTTGACGACCACGACAAGGTTGGCGCCAAAGAACGGGTTGCTGCCGAAGGGAAAGGCGGTGCCGTTATATTCCGGCAAAGCGTAATAGACGCCATCAGCGATTTTCTGGAATTTGTAGTTCTTGCCCTGAACCACCGGATAGGCGTGTTGCGCCTGGGCATGGCCCGCCAAGCCGGCAACGCTCGCGCAAAGTCCCAGAGCAATTACGATTTTGCGAAAATTCATTGTTGTCCCCTTTGACGGATTACTTCTTGAACTCCACCAGGATCGTCTCGTACGGCCCATCGCCGGTATTTTCATCGCTTCCGGCGGCCGGCGTCAGCCAGCGGACTTCGCTCGGCTGCAGCTGCGGGAGCGCGCCCGCCATCTTCAACCGCGCAGGGGTCGGCATGAGGTCAGCCTTTGCTGTTTGTGACGCATTCTCTCAAAATCCGGTCCACCCCGCCTGATATTCGGAAAACTCCACCTTGGCGCCGATCCTGGCGGCAAGTTCCGCCACAAGGCGGCCCTTGCCCGCGATGATGGGTGGCGACAGAAAATTCATTGTGTTGTTGGCTGCGCGCACGAAATAGCCGGAAAGCCCGCAGTCATCGACGACGACCAGCGTATCCTTTCTCAGGATGCGCGACACCGCACACAGCTCCATCAGGTGATGCGCCGCCGAAGGATACCAGTGATGCCAGTCCAGATCGTAGGCATCCAGATACACCAGGTCGGAGGTCTGGCCGCTGGCCAGGAAATCGGTCGTCAATCTACCCAGATATTTTACGCTGTCATCGTTGGTTAGAACTGTCTTCGGCCCAATGAAAGTCCTGGCGTAATCCGTCGCCGACTTGTTGATATCAACGGAATAGAACCTCGACTCCGTTGCATGATCTCGAATGTATTTGTCGAATAAGACCGTGCTCTGACCTTCGCCGGCCCAGTCATCCTTGGTCCGGGCACACCCTGTTTCGATAATGGTGACCGGCGTATCGAACCGATCCAGATACTCGAACATCTTGCGAAAAGTATTGGCACGCAAGGCGAGCCTGGGGGCAGCCTCGCCATCGAAGAAATTCCAGAATTCCGCTGACTTCCGCATTGCCTGCCTCCCAATTAGAAGCGCTCTCTCGTCCTTTTGCTCACCACCACATCGGATGCAACTCCGCATGCGGCGGCAGCCCCCTCTTTCACTTTTTGAATTCCACAATGATCGCCTCGTAAGGCGCGGTCCCGGTATTTTCGTCGGCGCCCGCACCCGGCGCCAGCCATTGCACCTCGCCCGGCTGCAACCGGGCAGATTTGGTCAGCGGCACCAGCAGGCGCTCGAACGGCTCATTGTATGGGGCGGTCTTTACGCCCGGAGCCAGATGCAGCAGCAGCACCCGCACCTGGTTGTTCTCCAGTTCGCGTTTGAAATGTGCGTCCAGTGTGGGTGTCTTGATGTGGGGCACCATGTCCGGCGGCGATTTCAGTTCCACATGCACGATGTCGACCGGCCCAGCGGCGGCAATCTCCGCGGTGTGGGTGCCCATGGCGGTGTTCCATTGCACATCCCCGGCGCGGAAATGTTCGGGCGCCACCTTGCCGCCTGGATAGCGGATGATGTTCGTCCCAACCTGGAAATAGATCATCACCCGATTGGTGAGATGGACATGCGGCTTGGTGAGTTCGCCCGGCTTGCCGGCGCTGAGCGCCACCCGGGCCACCGCATTATCGATAGGCGTAGCAGGCGGGTCATAGGGAATGCCGGCATGGGCGGCGGCGGCGAAAACAATCATGGCCAGCACGACATTCTCCTTTTCAGGTCCTGCGCATCGCCAGCAGCACAACCGTTCCGATCGCCGTCCAGGCGGGGAATATCCAGAACACCGGCGGCCAGCCGCCGGCCGCAACCAGCGGCATAACCACCGCCAGCACCGCCATCACCACCGCGCCGATCACGCCGACCACGACGGCGCTGTTCGGCGCCACCACCACATCGGCCCGGACGCCCTGGCGCCGCCGGAGCACCGGCAGCCCGATGCAGCAGATGGCATAACCGAACACCAGGGAGATGGTGATGGCATCGACCAGCATGCCGACCGCGCCCCGGCCCAGCGGCAGACCGGCGATGTTGATGGCCAGGATCACCAATATGATGGGCCCGGGCACGCCAGTGCGGCCGTGCCACTTGTTCATCCAGGCCGGCATCATGCCTTCGCGCTGCAGGGCGATCAGGGTGCGCGACGCCATCAGGACGCAGCCATTCCAGGTCTTGAGCAGGGACAGGATGGCGATCACCAGCACTAGCGGCACCAGGATATCGCTGCCGGGCAGCAGCCGCGACACCTCGACAAAGGCCAGGGAGTGGGGCGGCAGCGATGGCCAGGGCATCATGATGGCCGTGCCCAGCACCACCACGCAATAAAAGCCGCTGGCGGCGACAACGGTCAGCACCAGAATGCGGAACAAGGTGGAAAATGGCAGGCAGGCGGATTTCTCCTCCACCACCTGGCTGACGGCCTGGAAGCCACACAGCAGGAAGGCACAATTGGCGAAGATCGCGGCGGCGCCTTCCCACCATACCGGATTTTGCGCCGGCAGCAGCGGCGCAAGGTTGGCGGGCGCGCCGTGGCCCAGCAGCAACGCCACCATCGCCAGCGCCACGCCGATGAAGATGTAGGTCAGCAAACTGTGGAAGCGCGCCAGCACCTGGCCGCCGCGCCAATTGAGAAACGCGATGGCGGGCGCCACGGCACCGCCGATCAGCAGCGCGTTGCGGGTCACGGTGGTGTCGCCGATGGTGTACAGCGCCACATCCGGCACGCCGGTGTTCAGTCGCTCGAACAGCCAGGCGATGGCAAGCCCTTCGAAGATCGTCACCAATATCCAAGCAAAGGCGATGAACCAGCCGACGTAAAAGGCCAGCCCCCGGCCAAAGACATGCAGCACGAAGGTGAACTCGCCCCCGGTCACCGGCAGGCGCGACGTCAGCTCGGCATAACAAGCGCCGATGCAGGCGACTACGATCCCGCCCAGCGCAAAGCCGATCACCGCGCCACCGGGTCCGGCGGACGCGATCCAGCTACCCGCCAGCACGCACCAGGATGAACCGATGATGGAACCGAAGCCGAACGCGAACAGCTGAAAGCGGCCGATATTGCCCTTGAGGGCGGGCGCGGACGTGTCTGTCACTAGACGGGGACTTTGAACGGCTTGGGATCGGAGAAGCGCTTCAGGACATTGGTGGTGATGCGCGCAATGTCGTTGTTGAAGTTGTTGTGATTGAGCGCCCCGATATAGGCCATGGAGCCCACCGAAAACACCGCCCCGCCCGACGGCGTCTCGAAGAAGGTCAGCGAGGCATAGCTCTTGTTGTCATAGTCGTCGCGCATTTGCGCGGCCAGCTGCGCGTTGGCCCAGACCGGAATGGGGGTGCCTTCCGACTTGGCCAGGTGCAGCGCATGGCGCGGCGTGCCGGCGTCATAATCCACCTTGTCGAATTCATCGCCCGCGGCCCCGCCGAAATGGGTGCCGTAATCGCCGATGATCTCGTTATGCACGCCGGCAAAGATGAAGGCGGCGCGCGGATTCTTCGAATCCGGCAGCACCTTGTAATAGGTGTTGCCCGACCCGAAGGTTGTGCCCGCGTAGCGCAGGCCCAGATTGTGGGTCAGCCAGGTGTGATCCCATTCCAGATTGTCCACGCCATTCAGCTCAAAGCGCCGTTCGCCTTCGAAATTCTGCGGCGTCCAATAGATTTCATTCAGGCGGCGCAGCTCGACCGCGGGAATGCCGTCATTGCGCCAGGCGGCCGGATTCTGGAAACCATTTCCGCCCAGGTACATGAAGCGGCCACCGCTGCCCAGATACGTCTTCACCGCAGCGAAGATTTCCGGCGACTGGTATTCGGGATGCTGGCCTGTGATCACGGTGCGGTAGCGCGACAAGAGGGCTGCGCCTTCCTTGTGCAGCAGGTCGTCGGTGATGATGTCGTAGGGCATCTTTTCATGTTCCAGCCAGTCCACGATCTGGCTGTCGGAATTGACCAGGTGCAGCCAGGTCTTGAACGTCACCGTCAGAAGCGGGCGGCGCCACGAAGACCGCGTCACCAGGGTGCCGTCGATATGCTGGTCGTAGAGGCCGCGCCCGAATTCGGGATGCTGCATCAAAAAGTCGATGTCATCGGCATTGAAATGGAAGGCCGGATAGCGCTCCAGCTGGGCGAAATTGCGCGTCCAGTTGGTGTAGGCCAGATAGGTGGTGGTGGG
>CAIUTH010000376.1 GCA_903902075.1 uncultured Alphaproteobacteria bacterium | reverse complement strand
GCCGGCCGCAGCGCCGCCAATGATCCGTCTTTGGCCCAGGTTTTGGACGCGGCCGCGGATGCCATCTGTCTGGTGGGCAAGACCAGCGCCTATCAGGTGCGGGTGGCGCTGGAAATTTCGCTGGACGAGAATCTCGACAATATCGCCCGCTCGATGGAAGCGGTTGCCGCGAAAAAGCGCGAGCCCCTGTTTGACGCCGAGCATTTCTTCGACGGTTACAAGGAAAATCCGGACTACGCCCTGTCGTGCCTGAAAGCCGCCCATGACGCCGGCGCCAAATGGCTGGTGCTGTGTGACACCAACGGCGGCTCCATGCCGGAAGATGTTTATCGCATCGTTAGCGACGTAAAGGCCTGGCTGCCCGATGCGAACCTGGGCATTCATGCCCATAACGACACCGAACAGGCTGTGGCGGTCTCGCTGGCCGCCATCCGCGCCGGCGCCCGCCAGGTGCAGGGAACCTTGAACGGGCTGGGCGAACGCTGCGGCAACGCCAATCTTTGCGCCCTCTTGCCCAACCTGATGCTAAAGGAGCCGTTCGCCTCGCAGTTTGAAACCGGCGTGACCAAAGAAGGCCTGGCGCAATTGACCCATGTTTCGCGGCTGCTGGATGAAATCCTCAACCGGGCGCCCAACCGCTATGCCGCCTATGTCGGCGCGTCAGCCTTCACCCACAAGGGCGGGCTGCATGTCTCGGCCGTGGTCAAGGACCCGCACACCTATGAGCATGTGCCGCCGGAATCGGTGGGCAACAAGCGCACCATGCCGGTTTCGGCCCAGTCGGGCCGCGCCAATGTCGCCGCCAATATGGTGACCGAAGGCGGCGATCTTTCGAGGCTGCTGCAGGACGTCAAACGCCGCGAGTTCGAAGGCTATAGCTATGACGATGCCGCCGCCTCGTTCGAGCTTCTGGCGTTGCGCCAGCAGAACAAGCTGCCGCGCTATTTCACCGTCGAACAGTTCAGCGTCACGGTCGAAAGCCTGAAAGGCCCGTCCGGCGACCTGGTCTCCCGCTCCAAGGCGGCGGTGGAACTGATGGTGGCGGGCGAAAAGATCCGCAGCGCCGGCACCGGCAACGGTCCGGTCAACGCGCTGGACGCGGCGCTGCGCAAGGATTTGGGCAAATACTCACCGTTCCTCGCCGACCTGCGGCTGGTGGACTACAAGGTGCGTATCCTCACCAGCGGCACCGAGGCGGTGACCCGCGTCATGGTGGAATCGGCCGACGGCAAGGGCAATCGCTGGTCCACCGTGGGCGTGTCGGAGAATATCGTCGACGCCTCGTTCGAAGCGCTGACCGACTCCATCATATACAAGCTGTATAAGGACAGCGCGTCGGTCTAACCGAGCGCTTGCGCCATCATCGCCAACGCTGCATCCGCGTCCGGCGCGATCCGGTAAAGCGCCAGATTTTCCTGGCGCACAAAGCCGCCCTTGACCGAAGCCTGCAGCATTGCTTCCAGCGGATCGAAATAACCGTTCACATTGACCAGGATGATGGGCTTGATCTGCACGCCAAGCTGCGCGCTGGTCAGCACTTCGAAGAATTCGTCGTATGTGCCCAGGCCCCCAGGCAGCACGATAAAGCCGCAGGCGCGGTCCATCATCTTCTGCTTGCGCTCGAACAGGTTGGGCACAATCTCGGTGGTTTCACCGTGCGTCAAAGGCGGCTCCACGTCGCGCAGGAAGCCAGGCAAGATTCCCTCGACCGCGGTTCCCGCTTCCCGCGCCGCGCGGGCGACATCGCCCATCAGGCCGGGGCTGCCGCCGCCGAACACCAGCACATGCCCCATTTTGGCGATTCCGGCCCCGATGGCGCGGGCCGCATCGCGGAAAGCAGGGTCCGTGCCGAATGAGGAGCCGCAGAACACGCAGATGGCCGCTTTTTTCTTTTCCATATTGCCGACAGGGTTGCGCAAGTTCGTGATACTTATTTAAACCTCTGCCTTCCTAAACGGGTTTTCGTCCCTTGCCACGGAGAATATTTTGCCGCGCTGGTTGCTGATTGTTGGGGCCGTGGCCCTGCTGGCCATGATCGCCGGGTTTATCACCTTCGGCGGCGGGGATATGGGCCGCTAGATGGCCCATCCGGTCGAAGACGGCAGCGGCGCACCCTCCTTCAAGCCCCTGTGGCGGCTGATGCCGTATCTGTGGCCCGTGGGCCGGCCCGACCTGCGCTGGCGGGTGGTGTGGAGCATTATCTTCCTGATGGCGGGCATCATCGCCACCACCGTGTCGCAGCAGTTCCTGGGCGCGGCAGTCGATGCCTTCGGCACCACGCCCCAGGCGGCAGTGCTGTGGGTGGTGATCGCGCTGGTCGCGGCCTATGCCATGTCGCGCGTGATGATGCAGGCCTTTGCCCAGCTGCGTGATGGCATCTTCGCCAAGGTCCAGTATCACGCCATGCGCGAAGTGGCGGTGGAGACCTTCGCCCATGTCCACACCCTGTCCATGCGCTTTCATCTGGAGCGCAAGACCGGCGGGCTATCCCGGGTCATCGAGCGCGGCACCCGCGGTATCGACAATATCCTGTCCTTTGCCCTGTTCTCGGTGTTCCCGATCATCTTCCAGGTTCTGATCTATGCCGGTTTGCTGCTGTGGACCTTCAACATCTGGGTGGCGCTGACCGCCATCGCCATGGTGGCGGCCTATAGCTGGTTCACCGTCGCGGTCACCCGCTGGCGCATAGCCTTCCGCCGCGAGATGAACCAGTCCGACACCGAAGCCAATACCAAGGCGGTGGACAGCCTGCTGAATTTCGAGACCGTCAAATATTTCAACAACGAGAAGCATGAGACGCGGCGCTATGACGTCTCGATGGAGAAATATTCCAACGCCTCCATCCAGTCGCAGACCTCGCTGTCCATCCTCAATACCGGCCAGGCCGCGATCATCGCGCTGGGGCAGGGCGTGGTGCTGGTGCTGGCGGCCATGATGGTCAAGTCGGGCGAAGTGCGCCTGGGCCAGTTCGTCGCTGCCAACCTGATCGTGATCCAGCTCTACCAGCCTCTGAACCTGCTGGGCACGGTGTATCGCGAGATCACCCAAGGCCTGGTGGACATGGAAGCCATGTTCCGGCTGCTGCATCAGCCCCGCGAAGTCCAGGACAAGCCGGATGCCAAACCGCTTGTCGTGGCGGGCGGGGAAATCCTCTTCGACAATGTGGTGTTTGCCTATGACCCCGAGCGCATCGTGCTCAAGGGCATCAGCTTCACGGTGCCGGCCGGCAAGACGGTGGCGATCGTGGGGCCGTCCGGCGCCGGCAAGTCCACCATCAGCCGCATTCTCTACCGCTTCTATGACATCAAGAGCGGGCAGGTGACCATCGACGGCCAGGATATCCGCGACGTGACGCAGGAATCCCTGCGAAGCGTGATCGGTATCGTTCCCCAGGACACGGTGCTGTTCAACGATACGGTCAAGTACAACATCGCCTATGGCCGTATCGGCGCCAATGAGGCCGATATCAAGGAAGCGGCACGTCTGGCCCAGATCGACAAGTTCATTGGCGAATTGCCGATGGGCTATGAGGCGATGGTGGGCGAGCGCGGGCTGAAACTGTCGGGCGGCGAAAAGCAGCGTGTCGCAATTGCCCGCACCATCCTCAAGAACCCGCCCATCCTGCTCCTGGACGAAGCCACCAGCGCGCTGGACACCGGCACCGAGCGCGAGATCCAGAGTGCGCTCAACATCGTGTCGCGCAACCGCACCTCACTGGTGATCGCGCACAGGCTGTCCACGGTGGTGGATGCCGACGAGATCTTGGTGCTGGATCACGGCCAGATCATCGAGCGCGGCCGCCACTCGGACCTGTTGGCCCAGAACGGCCATTACGCCTCGATGTGGAACAAGCAGCGCGAGGCTGCCGCCGCGCGCGAGAAGCTCAAGGAGGTCGAGAATGATCCGGACGTGGCGCCGGGCGTGTCGAAAGCCTTACCGGTCTAGATAATCTCGACCTTGTCGACTTCGACGCCCTTGTTGCCCTGGCGCGTCGAATAGCGGATGCGCTGATCCGGCTCCACCGCCTGAACGCCCGAACGCCGCAGCGCGCTGGCATGCAGGTAGATGTCGCCGCTGCCGCTGTCGGGCATTACAAAGCCAAAACCCTTCTGATCGTTGAAGAACTTGACCTTGCCTTCGACCATGGGGCCGGAGGGCGCGTTGTTGTCCCGGTAGCCGCCACCGCCACCACCATAACCGCCGCCGCCACCGCCGAAGCGGTCGCCGCCGCCGTAGCCACCATCGCCGCCGCCGAAGCGGTCGCCGCGCGGCGCCCGGCTGGGCGCTTCCGCCGTCGAGAGGTCCACGCTGTGAACCGTCACTACCTGAAGGCCGCGCTGGCTGTCGGCCAGGTCGCAGACAATCGTGGTGCCCGGCTGCACATCCGCGTGCCCCGTCGCCTGCAAGGCGCTGGCGTGACAGAAGGCGTCGCCGCCATTGTCCAATGTGATGAAACCGTAACCCTTTGTGGCGTTGAACCACTTCACCTTGCCCTTCGCAGAAGCCTGCGAAATGGGCTTAGGCCCGTCATTACCGTATGCCATGAGAACCGACGCACTGCCCCAATGCCGGTTGGAAAACCCCAAGCCCCCCTTGCGCCCCGGCTGTGCGAGGGTGGCTGCGACATGATGACTACAGAAAGCCGTACCTCGCAACGGGGTTAATCGTACAAATGTTACGGTCAGGCTTTGCTGCGGCGCAGCAAAAATGGGTTGACTTCCGGGCCGAACGCCCCCATACACCCGCCATCCGTGCGACCGCACAAGGCGCCAATGGTCAGATGACCGCAGCGCTGCCACCGCCGGATCTCAGCTTTGACCTCCGTTCCCTCCAGTGTGCGTGGAAGACGGCAACCAGCCGTAAATCCGCGCCCTTTGGCGCGTGTCCACGGTTTTTAAGGACTTTCGTGACTGACGTGACTTTCCAGACGCTTGGCGTTGCCGAGCCGATTCTGCGCGCCCTGGCGGCAGAAAATTACACCACCCCCACCCCCATCCAGACACGCGCCATCCCGGCGCTGCTGGCCGGCCGCGATCTCTTGGGCATCGCCCAGACCGGCACCGGCAAGACCGCCGCTTTCGGTATTCCCCTGCTGCAGAAGCTGTCCATCGGCCATGTCCCGCCGGGCGCGAAGCAGGCCAAGGCGTTGATCCTGGCTCCCACCCGCGAGCTGGCGGTGCAGATCGAGGAATCGCTGCGCACCTATGGCCGTTTCCTGAATTTGAAGATGACCGTGATCCTGGGCGGCGTGAACCAGAACACCCAGATCCGAAACATGTCCAAGGGCGTGGACATCCTGGTGGCGACACCGGGCCGCCTTTTGGATCTGGTGCAGCAGAAGCAGGTTCAGCTGAACGCGGTGAACACCTTCATCGTCGATGAAGCCGACCGCATGCTGGACATGGGCTTCATCCGCGATGTGCGCAAGCTGGTGGCGATGCTGCCGCGCGAGCGGCAGTCGATGCTGTTCTCGGCCACAATGCCGGACGACATCGTCAAGCTGACTCACGACATGCTGCGCTCGCCCGAGCGGATCGAAGTCGCGCCCCAGGGCCAGACCGCCGACCGCGTCGAGCAGAAGCTGTATTTCGTGCCGGCGCCGCAGAAGCGCCAGCTTCTCAGCGAATTGCTGAAGGACGTGGCGATGAACCGGGTGATCGTGTTCACCCGCACCAAGCACGGCGCCAACAAGGTGGCCGAGCATCTGTCGCGCACCGGCGTGGTGGCGGAAGCCATTCACGGCAACAAGTCCCAGAATGCCCGCCAGCGGGCGCTGGACATGTTCAAGACCGGCAAGGCGCGCGTGCTGGTGGCCACCGACATTGCCGCCCGCGGCATCGACGTGGACAATATCAGCCATGTGGTGAACTTCGAGCTGCCCAACGAACCGGAAAGCTATGTCCATCGCATCGGCCGCACCGCGCGCGCCGGCGGCGAAGGCATCGCCATCAGCTTCTGCGACAGCTCGGAACGCGCCTATCTGAAGGATATCGAGCGGATCATCCGCATGAAGATTGCGTTGGTCGCGCATGATCTGCCCGAACTGACCGAAGAGCAGCGCCGCCAGCAGGAAGAGCCGCGCCGTCCCCATGGTCATCGCCATGGCAAGCCGAGCGGCCACAAGGCTGGCGGTCACAAGCCCGGTGGCGGACGTGGCGAGGGTATGCCGCATGGCGATCCCCATGCCCCGGCCAAGCGCAACGGTTCGCGCCCGCATTGGCATCGTAACAACGACAAGAAGCGGACCAGCGCTGCTTGATCAGCCTGTTTGTTGACGGCGATGCCTGTCCCGTAAAGGCGGAAGTCGAAAAGGTGGCGGCGAGGCACAACCTCTCCGTCACCATTGTCAGCAATGGTGGCCTGCGTCCGTCGGCCAATCCGCTCCTGCGCCACATCATCGTGGCGGAAGGGGCGGATGCCGCCGATGACTGGATTGTCGAGCACATCGCTTCCGGCGACATCTGCATCACCGCCGACATTCCTCTGGCCTCGCGCTGCCTGGAAAAAGGCGCGCGCGTGCTTGGTCCCAATGGCAAGGCCTTTACCCAGGACGGCATCGGCATGGCGCTGGGTATGCGGGAACTCAGCCGGCACTTGCGCGAGCTCACGCCAGGCGGCCAGACCCATCATGCGGGATTTTCCAAACAGGACCGTTCGCGGTTTTTGGGCGAATTGGAAAATTGCATACAGGCACTGAAACGAGCAGTCTGAAGCTATGTTTGGTTTGAAGCTCGAAAATCATTACGCCCGCCTGCCGGGCGAATTTTACACCCTGATGCCGGCCGAGAAGGTCGGCGTGCAGCCCCGGCTGCTGCATGCCAACCCGAAGGCCGCCGCGCTGATCGGGATGGACGCAGGCGCTCTTTCCGATCCTGCCTTCACCCAGGTCCTTTCCGGCCATGCACAGTTGGGCGCCTTCAAGCCGCTGGCGATGGTCTATTCCGGCCACCAGTTCGGCGTATGGGCGGGCCAGTTGGGCGATGGCCGCGCGCTGCTCATTGGCCAGGCGCGCAATCCCGCTGGCGAATTGTGGGACATCCAGCTCAAGGGCGCGGGACAGACGCCTTACTCGCGCTTTGCCGATGGCCGCGCCGTGATGCGCTCCACCATCCGCGAATATCTGTGCAGCGAGGCGCTGGCCGCGCTGGGCATTCCTTCGACTCGTGCGCTGGCCATTATCGCCACCAACGAACAGGTCCATCGCGAAACGGCTGAACCGGGCGCTGTGCTGACAAGGCTGGCGCGAAGCCATGTCCGCTTCGGCCATTTCGAGCATTTTTTCCACAAGGGCCAGCACGACCAGGTGCGCCAGCTGGCCGATCACGTCATCGCGGAATATTTTCCGGAATTGGCGGGCGACCATGCCGCCTGGTTCGGCGAAGTGGTCAAGCGCACCGCCGAACTGATGGCCGGCTGGCAATCGGTGGGCTTTGCCCATGGCGTGATGAACACCGACAATATGTCCATCCTGGGCCTGACCCTGGACTATGGCCCGTTCGGATTCATGGAAGCCTATGATCCCGGCTTTGTCTGCAATCACACCGACGAACAGGGGCGCTATGCCTTCGACATGCAGCCGGCCATCGCGCACTGGAACCTGCGGGCGCTGGCCTTCGCCCTATCCAGTCTGATTGAAAAGGACGCGCTGATCAGTGCGCTGGATACCTATGAAGGCCTGTATCGCACCCGCTACCGCACCCTGATGCGCGCCAAGCTGGGTTTGGCGCGCAAGGAGCCTGGCGACGACCAGTTGATCGGCGACCTGCTGAACCTGATGGTCAAGGCGCGGGCCGATTATACCCTGAGCTTCCGCAATCTCAGCGGCGAGGATACGGACTGGCTTGCGCTGTTCGGGCCGGCCAATGTCGATGCCGAAGTCTGGTTGTCGCGCTACCGGGTCCGTACCGAGCGCGACCACGTTCTGGACCTCGACGAGGTCAATCCCAAGTATGTGCTGCGCAACTGGGTGGCGGAAACCGCCATCCGCGCGGTGGAAGATCGCGGCGACATCGCCACCCTGGACCGCATCTTCAAACTTGTTCAGTCACCGTTTGAAAAGCATGACGGCGACGAGGCCTTCGCCGCGCCGCCGCCACCAGAACTTTGCAATCTGGAAGTAAGCTGTTCGTCGTAGCTACCAGTTGGTCGAGACGTACTTGATCTCGCAGAACTCGATCAGGCCGTGGTGCGAGCCTTCGCGGCCCAGGCCCGACTGCTTGACGCCGCCGAACGGCGCCGCCGGGTCCGACATCAACCCGCGATTGAGGCCCAGCATGCCGGCTTCCAGCTTTTCGCAGATCTGCATGCCGCGCTTGAGGTCCTGGGTATAGACATAGGCCGCCAGGCCATACTCGGTGTCGTTGGCCTTGCGGATCGCCTCGGCTTCGTCCTCGAAGGATTGCAGCGACACCACGGGGCCGAAAATCTCTTCCTTCATCATGTCGGCATTGTCCGGCACATCGGACAGCACCGTCGGCGGATAATAATAGCCCGGCCGGTTGAGGCGCTGACCGCCCAGGAGCAGCTTGGCGCCCTTGGCCACGGCGTCATCCACCAGCTCGGCGATCTTGGCGACGGACTTTTCGTTCACCATCGGGCCGAGCGTCGATTCCGGATCGGTGGCTTCGCCCAGCTTGATCGCCGACATGCGCTTGACCATGCCTTCGGTGAAGGGCCCATAAATGTCCTTGTGGACATAGAAGCGGTTGGCGGCGGTGCAGGCTTCGCCGCTGTTGCGCATCTTGGCCAGCATGGCGCCGTCCAGTGCGTCGTTCAGATTGGCGTCCTTGCAGACGATGAAGGGCGCGTTGCCGCCCAGTTCCATGGCGCAGGAGATCACCTGGTCGGCCGCTTCGTGCAGCAGGGCGCGTCCCACCGGAGTCGAACCCGTAAAGGAGATTTTGCGCACGCGCGGATCGTGCAGCACCGCCTTGGACAGGGGGCTCGCCTTCGACGTGGTGACCACGTTCACCACACCGGCCGGCACGCCGCAGTCATGCATGATCTGGGCGACGGCAAAGGCCGTGAGCGGGGTTTCGGTGGCGGGTTTCAGTACCACGGTGCAACCAGCCGCCAGGGCCGGCGCGATCTTGCGGGTGGCCATCGCCGCCGGATAATTCCAGGGCGTGATCAACAGCGCGATGCCGATGGGCTGGTACTGCACCAGGATGCGTGCGCCGCTGGCCGGCGCCAGGGCCAGCTCGCCCAGAACATGGCAGCATTCCTCGGCATACCAGCGATAGAATTCGGCGGCATACAGGACTTCGGCGCGCGCGTCGGGCAGCGCCTTGCCGTTTTCCAGGCTGATCAGATAGGCCAGCCATTCAATATTCTCGACGATCTTCTCATAGCATTTGCGCAGGATCTCGGCGCGGAAGCGTGGCGTGGTGGCGGTCCAGGCGGCAGCGGCCTTTTCGGCGGCCTCCACTGCGGCCAGCGCGTCATCGGCGTCGCAGTCGGCGACATCGGTGATCTTATTGCCGGTCGAAGGATCGAAGACATCGACGCGCTTCTTGCTGGCGGCTTCCACCCATTTGCCGCCGATCCACAGATCGGTGGGGATGGCGAAAGGTGCGGGGCCGGTCTTGGGCGTGGGAACGGTGACGGTGTGGGTCATGTCTCTCTCTGTTGCGATAATCAGGACGCCAGGGCGGCGCGGTCGCCGGAGAAGGCGGCGCGGGTGATTGCCTTCATGGCGTCCACATCCAGCTTGCGGGGATTGTTGTTGACCAGGCGGGCGGCGCCGATGGCGCTTTCCGCCGTCCAATCCTGCTTGTCTTCCGGCAAGCCCAGTTCCTTCAAGGTCACCGGGATGCCGATGTCTTTCAACAGGCTGGCGACTTCATCGATCAGCTTGCGGGACAGTTCTTCGTCGCTGCCGGACAGGCCGATGGCGCGACCAATCTCGGCAAAGCAGCTCACGCAAGTGGGACGGTTGAACTCCATCACATAGGGCATCAGCAGCGCCACGCCCATGCCGTGCGGGGTGTGGGTCTCGTTGCCCACCGGATACTGGATGGCATGGGCTGCCGCGGTACCCGCCGCGCCGAAAGCGCAACCGGCGGCCAGCGACGCCAGCATCATCTGTTCGCGCGCTTCGATATTCTTGCCGTCCTTCACCGCGGTGCGCAGCGCCTTGAAGATGTTCTTGAGCGCCAGCAGGCCGAAGGTGTCGCTCAGCACATTCTTTCCCACGAACACGTTCTTGACGGTGAGATCGGGCGTCACTTCGCGGGCCGCGGCCGTGAAGCTTTCGAT
>CAIUTH010000375.1 GCA_903902075.1 uncultured Alphaproteobacteria bacterium | reverse complement strand
TGATCCCCAGCAGCGCGTTGTTGGCGCGCGAGGCGGTCAGGATATTGTCGAGCGCGCTGGGGGCGAGTTCGCTGGTAGGAGTGCTGACATAAAGAAGCTGGCGCATGCCGCCAGCTTCGGTCTTCTGGATTGAAAGAAAGTGAAGGCCGCCAACGCTTTTGCGTTAAGACGGCCTTCGTACTTCCTACCAATTCCTTACCGCGCGGGCGCGGGTGCTGGCGTCGGTGTGGCCGAAGCGGCTGCCGTGGGGGCCGGGGCTGGGGCCGCCGGTTCCGCAGGCGCCGCTTCCGCCGGCGCAGCAGCGGTCTTCTTCACCGGTTCGGGATTTTCGGCTTCGCGGATGGCCTTGTGCTCGGCACGGCGTTCCGCCGCTTCCTTGGCCTGGTCCATGAAGCGGTTTTGCGCCACGGCCGGGAACGCCGAAGCACTGACCAACAACAACGCGACACACATACGGAAACTCATGGCGTTCCTCATTTTTTGGTACCCCCGGTATCTGATGGAAAAAAGCTGCCATGAGTTTTGCGATTCCGCAATCTCGTTTGTATTTTTGCTGCAGTGCAGTTATGGCGTTGCGTCATGGCCTTACACATTATCAAGCTATGCGTCGGCTGCGACAGCCTTGCGGAACTTTCCGACTGGCAAAAGAAACGGCTCAAGGAAAAACGCGTCAAGGGCCAGAAACCCGAGCTTGTTCACGTAACGCGGATGACACCCAAGCGTGCGGACGAGGTCCTGGATGGCGGCTCGCTCTACTGGGTGATCAAGGGCCAGATCGCGGCCCGCCAGAAATTGCTGGCCTTCCGCGAGGTCAAGAAGAACGGGGTTCCCCATTGCGGCCTCGTTTATGAAAAGACCCTAATCCCAGTAGTGGCAAGGCCGCGGCGAGCCTTTCAGGGCTGGCGTTATCTGGAAGACAAGGACGCGCCGCCCGACCTGGCCCGGACCAAGGGCGCCAACGACCTGCCCGAGGCCTTGCAGCGGGAACTTGCGGCGCTGGGTTTGCTCTAAGCTTCCCCGATGGGGAATCGCCAAACCTGGTTGTGGCCGCTGGCCGCCTGGACGGTATTCACAGCCATTGCGCTGTGGCTGACGCACGGGGTGATCCAGCTCGACACCGACAGCGCCATGCGCCTGGTCCAGGTGCGTGATCTTCTGCACGGACAGAGTTGGTTCGACACCGTCCAGCATCGCATGAACACGCCTTACGGATTGTCGATGCACTGGTCGCGGCTGGTGGATGCGCCGCTGGCGCTGCTGATGCAGGTATCGGAAAAGTTCGCACTGACCGCCTGGCCGCTGCTGCTGTTCCTGGCCGCATTGCTGTTGCTGGTGAGGATTGCATTTGTGATGGCGGGGCCCCGTGCCGTGGTGACGGCCATGGCGCTGGCCCTGTTGTGCAGCGGTCTCTACGCTACCTTCGCGCCGGGCAATATCGACCATCATGGCCTGCAACTGGTGGTGATGCTGGCGGCGCTGCTGTGCGTGGTCGAACGGCGTCCCGCTTTGGGCGCGGCGGCGGTGGCGCTGGGACTGGGCGTGGGATTGGAAAGCCTGCCCTATGCCCTGGCGGCCATCGCCTTCTTCGTGTTCGACCAGGAAAAGTCGCGCGCCTTTGGCCTGACGTTGGCGGGCATGGCGCTGCTGATGCTGGCGGCCACGACCGCCAGCGTGTATCGCTTTCTTCCGGCCTGTGACACCTATTCGCTGTTCTACGCGGTGCTGCTGGTGGTGGGCGGTGCCGGGCTGGTCGCGATCTCGTTCCTGCCGCGACACCGGCTGGCGGCACTGATCGTCCTGGCGCTGGCGTTGCTGGCGCTGGAGGCGATGCTCAACCCCGTCTGTTTCGCGGGGCCTTATGCGGGCATGGACGCGCGCATGCGGCTGATCTTCCTGGACCGCATTAACGAGGCGCGGCCGGTCTGGTCCTTCTTCACGCTGGCGCCGGCGCAAGTGGTGGGCGGCTATCTCTATGCGGTCTTTGCGCTGGCGATGTGCGCCCTGGCGCCGCCAGGCCGCACGCGGCTTGCCGTGATGGTTTTCACCGCGGTCGCGCTGCTGGTCGCCACCTTCCAGTATCGCGGTGTAAATTTCGCGCTTCTGTTTGCGCTCCCGGGCCTGGCCGCCGCGCTGGTGCGGCTGACCGCCCGGCGCAGCATCGTCTGGCTGGCGGCGGCGATCCTGGTGTTGAATGGCGGCGCCTTCATCCTGGCGGGTGCGATTGTCGAGGGACAGGACCGGGTGGCACTGCGGGCCATGCGCTTTGCCGCCCAGGAAGATTGCGGGCACGAACCAGCCCTGGCGGCGCTGAAGGCCTTGCCGCCGGGACGTGTCGCCGCGTTTGTGGATCAGGGGCCCACCATCCTAGCCTATACTGGCGATGCTGTGATTGCCGGGCCGTATCACCGGGGCAGCGCCGGTATTCTGGACAGTTACGCGATCTTTGCGGGCGCCGATCCCCGTGCGGTTCTGCAGAAGCGCGGGATCAACTACCTGATGACTTGCCGTGCCGCGCCGGACTGGAATTTTTATCGCGATCATGGTGGGTTGATTGCGCAGCTGGCGGCCGGGCAGATACCGGCATGGCTGACGCCGGCCGGGCACAGCGGCGCTGTCGAACTCTACAAGGTCAGATAGCCATATTGTCGATCAGGCGGGTCTTGCCGACCTTGGCCGCGGCCAGGATGCGGGCGGGGCGTTCCAGCGCCGTGACGTGATCCAGGCTTTCGGCATCGCGAATGGCGATGTAATCGACATGCGCAAATCCTGCATTCCACAGAGCCTCGATGGCGGTGGCTTCCGCGGCGCGCAGGTTGCCCGTGGAGCGCGCCGTGGCGATGGCGTCCTTCAGGATCGCGTTCAGGCTGGCGGCAATCTTGCGTTCGTCTGCGCTGAGATAGGCGTTGCGCGATGACAGCGCCAAGCCATCGGCCTCGCGCAAGGTGGGCGCGCCGATGATCCGGATCGGCAGGCCCAGGTCGCGCACCAGCTGCTTGACCACCAGAAGCTGCTGGTAATCCTTTTCCCCAAACACCGCGATGTCGGGCAGGGCGGCGATCAGAAGCTTGGCCACCACCGTGGCGACACCGGCGAAAAAGTGCGGGCGGAAATCCGTCTCCAATCCCGCGCTGGGGCCGCCTACCGTGATGGTGGTTGCGAAGCCTTCGGGATACATTTCCCGCGCGGTGGGCGTGAAGACGATCGCCGCCGCATCACCAAGCTTTTTCAGGTCCGCGTCCAGGGTGCGGGGATAGGCGTCGAAGTCTTCGTTCGGGGCGAACTGGGTGGGATTGACGAAGATGCTGACCACGACATGGTCGGCATGCTTCTTCGCCTCCGTCACCAGCGAGACATGGCCGTCATGCAGCGCGCCCATGGTGGGGACCATGCCGATGCGGGCAGGTTTCAGCAAAGCCAGCGCCGCGCGCAGCTCCGCCACCGTGGTGACGACCTGGGTCATTAGCGGGTCTGGACCGCCGCGAAGCAGGTCTGGCCGCGCTGGGTCAGGCGGTTGCAGACCTCGCGCGCTTCCTGTTCGGCGAACAGGCCGAAGCGGGCGCGGTACAGCGTGTGGCCGCGCGCCGAGGTGATGGGGGCGATGATCCTGGACGCCCGCGCCAGCACATCCTGCGCCTTGCCGGCATAGGTTTTGAGCTGGGCGTCGGCGAGCGCCTTGTCGGCATAGGCGCCGATCTGGATTGTCCAGTTGCGGCCGGGTGCGGGCGTCACATCGATATCGCCTTCGCCGGCATCCTCACGCAGGGATGGACGCATCTGCGGCTTGGGCGCATTGACCTGTGTGACAGCGGCGGTCTTGACCAGGTTGGCCTGGGCAGACGCCAGGGCAGCGTCGGGACGCGGGCTGGGATGCCCGGGCGCGTTGACGACATTCTTCGCCACCAGCTGGGGCACCGCCGGGACAGCGGGCTGCGGCGCGGCAGCCTGGGCCGGTTTGGGCTGGGTCGCCGGTGCGGCAGGCTTGGGCGCCGGCTTGGCGGGACCCTCGGCATGGATGAGGGAGAAATTCTCGTCGGGCGCGCGCACCGCTTCGGCGGCGTCTTCGTCCTCGCTCTGCACCGTGCCGGGCACCGGCGACAGGTTCGCGAACTGATTGCCGCTGACCTGCGGCAGGCTGAAGCCGGCAATGGCGGGCGAGGGCGCATTCTGGGCGACCTGGCGCCAGGGCACATTGGCGCGCGCCACCAGATTGGGATTGGCCGAGACCTGGGCGAAGGTCTGGTCCAGCAGCCGCACCATTTCCAGGTCGCGGCGGACGGCGGTGCGTCCGCCCATCACCACCGCGATCAGGTGGGTGGTGCCGCGCGTCACCGAACTGACCAGGTTGAATCCGCTGGCGCCGGTGTAACCGGTCTTGATGCCGTCGGCGCCGTCATAGCGGCCGATCAGGTTGTCATGGGTAGGATACCAGACGCCTTTGTAGCGGAAGCCCGCCAGCCCAAAATAGGGGAAGTATTGCGGATAGTCATAGGCCAGGTGGCGGCCCAGCACGGCCAGGTCGCTGGCGGTGGAAATCTGCAGCGGATCGGGCAGGCCCGAGGCGTTGTGATAGTTGGTTTCGCGCATGCCGATCTGGCGGGCGCGGGCCGTCATCATCTCGGCGAAATGGGATTCGGTGCCGCCCAGGGCCTCGGCGATCACCACCGCCACGTCATTGGCGCTGCGGATAACGATGGCGCGGATGGCGGTATCCACGTCGATGGTCTGGCCGGGACGCAAGGACAGCTTGGTCGGCTTCTGGATGGAGGCGTGATAGCTGACCGGCATCTGGGTCGACATGGTGATCTTGCCCGCCTTCAGGGCGTCGAACAGAAGGTACAGCGTCATCATCTTGGTCAGCGAGGCGGGATGACGCTCGGCCAGTTCATTGCGGGCATAGATCACCTTGCCGGTGGCGCCATCCACGATCAGTGCGGCGTCCTTGGCCGGGTCGGTGGGGTTGGCGGGCATGCGGACATGGGCACGGCCGATCATCCGCAGGGCGGGAATGGCGGCGCGGCGGTGGTGCTTGGCGGCCAGGGCCGGCGCGGAAAAGCCCGCCAGAAACAGGGCGAGGACGACCAATCCGGTCAGAAAGCGGGGTCGATACGGTAAAGACAAAGACATCCCCAAAGCCGACTACCCCTCGCGACACCCAAAAGACCAAATTGCGACAGATTTCGCAAGCAGAAGTGGAAATCCACTATGCGTTTCGGGCATTTACGAACGGTTAACGAAGTCTTTATCCGGTTCCCGGAGTTCCGATGTGAAAATTATGGTGCGCCGCACAATTAACCCTTGACGGCGATATGGGCATCCCTCATATAAGTCATGTTGCAGTGCAACAGGCCACCGGTCAAAACCGGTCGTGCCCTAACTCACAGAGAGGACATGACATGAGCAAAGCAAAGACCGCCGGTGAAAAGGCTACCGCCACCGCCGAAACCGCCCTGGAAAACGGCGCCGCCGTGCTGAAGACCGGCCTGGAGAAGGCCCTGAAGGGTTATGACGCGTTCGTCGGTTACGGCAAGGAAACTGCCGATGCCGTCACCAAGTCGGCCACTGTCGCCGGCAAGGGCGCCGAAGCCATCAACAGCGAAATCTATTCCTATTCCAAGCAGTCGGTTGAAGACGCCGTCGCCGCCACCAAGGCCGTGATGGGTTCCAAGTCCGTCCATGAAGCGTTCGAGTTCCAGACCGATTTCGCCAAGTCGGCGTTCGAGGCGTATGTCGCCGAGATGTCGAAGATCAGCGAACTCGCCACTGCCACCACCAAGGACATCTACGCGCCCTTCAAGGGCCGCGTGCAGGCCTGGCTGGACACCGTGCAGTCCGTTCGCGCCTAATCGGAATCAGTATCCGCATTGCGAAGGGCTCCGGCATTGCCGGGGCCCTTTTGCTTTTGGCGGCGCGGTTGAATTTCCCTGTTGCAGTAACCAGATAGACCTATCCCACTAGGCAGACGCCCAATCCGCGCTAGGATAGGCGAGCGAGCAAAGCAGCCAGAGAAGCAGCGTTGGAATGAAGGATTCGGGCGACAACAACGACGACAACAAGGACGGGTCGGGCAACACCGGCACCGGGATCGTCACCAAAACGCGCCCCAAGACCAAGAAGCCTTCGCTCTACAAGGTGCTGCTGCTGAACGACGACTACACGCCGATGGAGTTCGTCGTCCACATACTGGAAAAGATTTTCGGCAAATCCCGCGAGGAAGCGGTGGATGTGATGTTGCACGTCCATCGTCACGGCGTGGGCATCTGCGGCATCTTCACATTCGAGGTCGCGGAAACAAAAGTCGCCCAGGTGATTGAATTCTCCCGGCGGCATCAACATCCTTTACAATGCACCATGGAGAAGGAGTAGCGGGCATGCCGTCACTTTCGCGGAGTTTGGAACAGGCACTGCACCACGCCATCAAGCTCGCCAGCGACCGGCACCACGAATATGCCACGCTCGAGCACCTCCTTCTGTCCCTGATCGACGATACCGATGCCAGCCAGGTCATGAAGGCCTGCAATGTCGACATGGATGCGCTGAAGAAGGCGGTTCAGAAATATATCGACGAAGACCTTGCCACCCTGGTGATGGACGAATCCGAGGAAGCCAAGCCCACCACCGGCTTCCAGCGGGTGGTCCAGCGCGCGGTGCTGCATGTCCAGAACTCCGGCCGCGACGAGGTCACCGGCGCCAATGTGCTGGTCGCCCTGTTCACCGAGCGTGAAAGCCATGCGGTGTATTTCCTGCAGGAGCAGAACATGAACCGGCTGGATGCGGTGAGCTATATCAGCCATGGCATCGCCAAGCGCCCGGGCATGAGCCAGCCCAAGCAGGTGCGCGGCGCCGAGGAAGAGGAAGAGGGCGAGAAGCAGGCCAAGCAGGGCACCGAGGCCCTGGAGGCTTATTGCGTCAATCTCAACGAGAAGGCCAAGTCCGGCAAGGTGGACCCGCTGATCGGCCGCAGCGCCGAGGTGGACCGCACCATCCAGATCCTGTGCCGCCGCCAGAAGAACAATCCGCTGTTCGTGGGCGATCCCGGCGTGGGCAAGACTGCCATCGCTGAAGGCCTGGCGCGCAAGATCATCCGCGGCGAAGTCCCCGAAGTGTTGCGCGGCTCTGTCATCTATTCGCTCGACATGGGTTCGCTGATTGCCGGCACCCGCTATCGCGGCGATTTCGAGGAGCGGCTCAAGACGGTGGTGAAGGAGCTGGAAGGCCAGAAGGGCGCCATCCTGTTCATCGACGAAATCCACACCGTGATCGGAGCCGGCGCCACCTCGGGCGGGGCTATGGATGCCTCCAACCTGCTCAAGCCCGCGCTTGCGCAGGGCACGCTGCGCTGCATCGGCTCGACCACCTACAAGGAATACCGCCAGTATTTCGAGAAGGACCGCGCCCTTGTTCGCCGGTTCCAGAAGATCGATGTCAGCGAACCGACTATCGAGGATTCCATCAAGATATTGATGGGCATCAAGAGCTACTTCGAGAGCTACCACAAGCTGCGCTACACCGCCGACGCCATCAAGGCGGCGGTGGAGCTGTCGGCCAAGTACATCAATGACAGGAAGCTCCCCGACAAGGCGATCGACGTGATCGACGAGCTGGGCGCCAGCCAGATGCTGCTGCCGGAAAGCCGTCGCAAGAAGGTGGTGAACGTGCGCGACGTGGAAGAGATCGTCGCCAAGATCGCGCGCATCCCCGCCAAGTCGGTCAGCAAGAACGACGCCGAAGCCCTGAAGACCCTGGAAGCCGATCTGGGCCGGGTGGTCTATGGCCAGGACACGGCGATCCATGCCTTGTCATCGGCGATCAAGCTGGCGCGCGCTGGCCTGCGCCAGCCGGAAAAGCCCATCGGCTCCTATCTGTTCAGCGGCCCCACCGGCGTGGGCAAGACCGAAGTCGCCAAGCAGCTCGCCGCCGTGCTGGGCGTCGAATTCCTGCGCTTCGACATGAGCGAATATATGGAGCGGCACACCGTGTCGCGCCTGATCGGCGCGCCGCCGGGCTATGTCGGCTTCGACCAGGGCGGGTTGTTGACCGATGGCGTCGACCAGCATCCGCACTGCGTGCTGCTGCTGGACGAAATCGAAAAGGCCCATGGCGATCTGTTCAACATCCTGTTGCAGGTGATGGATCACGGCAAGCTGACCGACCACAACGGCAAGAAGATCGACTTCCGCAACGTGGTCTTGATCATGACCACTAATGCGGGTGCGTCTGATGCCGCCAAGGACGCCATCGGCTTTGGCCGCGGCAAGCGCGAAGGCGAGGACGAGGAAGCCATCAAGAAGCTGTTCACGCCCGAATTCCGCAACCGCCTGGATGCGATTATTCCATTCGCGCCGCTCAGCCGCGGCACCATCGACAAGGTGGTGGAGAAGTTCGTGCTGGAACTGGAAGCGCAGCTGGCCGACCGCGACGTCACCTTCGACCTGACCTCGGATGCCACGCGCTGGCTGGGCGAGAAGGGCTATGACGACGCCTTTGGCGCCCGCCCCCTGGCTCGCGTCATCCAGGACAACATCAAGAAGCCGCTGGCGGATGAAATTCTGTTCGGCAAGCTCAAGGATGGCGGCACGGTGCGCGTGCTGCTGGACCGGGAAACGGACAAGCTCGCCTTCGAATTCATCCCGGCCGCCGAAGCCAAGCCGCGTGCGCCGCAGAAGGCCAGCAAGGGCAAGAGCAAGAAGCCGACCGAAAGCGCCTGATGGTCATGACCGGTGGCTGTCTGTGCGGCGACCTGCGCTGGAAGGCGCATGCGCCACCCAGATATATGGGCCTTTGCTATTGCGCCGACTGCCGCAAGGCATCGGGCTCCGGCTTCGCGCCCTTCGTGGGCTTTGACGCATCGACGCTCACCATCACCGGCCGCTGGACGGTGCACACCGTCACGCATGCCGATGGCCGTTCGGCAACCCGAAACAGCTGTGTCGTCTGCGGCGGCCTTGTGTTCGGCGGCGAGATGGGCAAGGCGGATGTCTATAACATCTATGCCGGCTCGCTGGATGACCCCGCGCATTTCAAGCCCACCGTCGCGCTATTTGTTCGCGACAAGCCTGATTGGCTCGAGATCCCGCCGGGGCTGAAGACTTTCGAAACGATGCCTTAGTTTAATGGTCGCGCGGCCAAACGCTGACGGACGCGCAGCGATGCTGCGCGTCCTGCTGGACCGTCGCTCCTAAAGCGGCGCGCTGTAATGCTCCATCGCGGGCGGGCTGGCGAAATGCGGGCCCAGCAGGGCGCGCCATTCGGTGAAGGCGGGGGATTCGCGGAAGCCAACCATGTGGTCGTCCACGCTTTCCCACAGCACCAGCAGGATATAGCTGTCGGGATTCTCGATGCCCGGACGCATGTCGGCCTGGACGCAGCCCTTGGCGGCGCGGATCAAGGGACCCGCCTTGGCGAAGGCGGCTTCAAATGCTTTGGCCTCACCGGGCTTGATGGCGAAAATGGCTCGTTCCAGGATCACAGGGCGCTCCGTATCTTTGCGGCAATGGGTTCAAGAGTGGCCGCCTGTACCATGACTTTGCCATGCGGCGCCATCGGTACGCCGTCCCAGCGCGGCACGATGTGGAAATGGATGTGGAACACGCTCTGTCCGGCGGCGGCGCCGTTATATTGCTTGAGCAGGATGCCATCGGGCGCCAGCGCCTTGTCCACCGCCCTGGCGATCTTCTGGGTCGTGGCCATCATCGCCGCCATGCCGTCCGCCGACAGGTCCAGCACATTTACTGCCGGCTCTCTGGGGATCACCAGCACATGGCCATCGCTTTCCGGCATCACGTCCATGAAGGCCATCGTCTTGGCATCTTCATAGACCTTCACACAGGGAATTTCGCCGCGCAGGATTTTGGCGAAGATGTTGTTCGTGTCGTAAGCCATCATTTGTCCTTTCGGAACGGAGCATGACGCGACAGCTCCGCGATATTGTCGGTGACTGCCGCCCGTTCGGCGGACAGGAAATCATCCACCGCCCGTCCCAGGCCTTTGTGGGCGATTGTGTGGGCGCTGTAGGTCTGGACCGGCAGGTAGCCGCGCAGCAATTTATGTTCTCCCTGCGCGCCGGCCTCAACCCTTTTCAGTCCGCGCGCAATGGCAAAATCGATTGCCTGGTAATAGCAGGTCTCGAAATGCAGGAAGGGGACATAGTCGTTGGCACCCCAGTTGCGCCCGAACAGCACGCCGTCGCCGAACAGGTTCAGGGCGCCGGCGACATACTTGCCATCCTTCTTCGCCATGATCAGCAGGGTCTGGTGCGACAGCGTCTGTCCCAAGAGGGAGAAGAAGCTGCGGGTGAGATAGGGGGTGCCCCATTTGCGGCTGCCCGTGTCTATGTAAAAATCGAAGAACTGGTCCCAATGGGCTTCGGTGATGTCGCGGCCCGTCAGCCAGTCGAATGTCACGCCGGCATCGTGCACGCTGGCGCGCTCCTTGCGCAAATTCTTGCGCTTGGCCGATGAGAGTTCGTCCAGGAACTGGTCGAACGAGGTGTAGCCGGGATTTTCCCAATGAAATTGCTGGCCGATGCGCAGCAGGTATCCGGCTTCGCCCGCCGCCTTCCATTCGTCTTCCGTCAGGAAGGTGATGTGCAGGGAAGAGGCGCCGATCTGCCTGACGGCTGCTGCCGCGGTCTTCAGCAACGTGTCGCGCGCGGCGTCGCTGCCGGCCAAGATGCGGCGCCCGGTCACCGGCGTGAAGGGCACGCAGGCCTGCAGCTTGGGATAATAATCGCCGCCGGCCCGCTCCAGCGCCTCGGCCCAGGCATGGTC
>CAIUTH010000374.1 GCA_903902075.1 uncultured Alphaproteobacteria bacterium | reverse complement strand
CGCGCCCGAGGCCATCGACCTGCTGCTCACCCGCCGTTCCGGCTCGGCCAAGGCGATGAAGGAGCCCGGCCCGGACAAAAGGCAGCTCGCGCAGATCCTGCAGGCCGGCGCGCGGGCGCCCGATCACGGCAAGCTGTTTCCCTGGCGCTTCATCCTGTTCGAAGGCAATGGCCGCGAACGCGCCGGCGGCATCTTCGCGGAGGTGCTGGAAGCCGAAGGCGAACGCGCCAAGCAGGTGGAAGAAGAACGGGGCCGTTTCCTGCGCGCCCCATTGGTGATCGGGGTGATTTCATCGGCCCGCGAACTGCACAAGGTGCCGGTATGGGAGCAGGAATTGTCGGCGGGCGCGGTATGCCAGAACATCCTGATCGCCGCCACGGCACTGGGCTTTGTCGGCAACTGGCTGACCGAATGGTACGCCTTTCATCCGGTGGTGAAGGAGCGGCTGGGGCTGAAGCCCGGCGAACGGGTCGCCGGCTTCATTTACATCGGCACCGCCAGGGATGAACTGGAAGAGAGACCGCGTCCCGACATGGAAAAGATCGTCACGACCTTCTAGGCCGCGATCAGGAAGCCATAAGCGAAAACGGCGGCGGCTATCGCCGCGGCGGACAGGACAACAGGCCAGGAACAGGTGCCAGAGATGGCCTGTATTGGGCGGTGTTCAACCTGCGCGGGACGCAGGCCCGGTCAGCGTATTCCAATCAGCTTGTGAGTCTGGAGGGATAACCGCCATTGCGGGTGTTCCATGCAATATTGCGTCGCAGCCTCGGTGTTGGCGGCGCGATCGGCATTGTCCATCGGCTGCAGAAAGAAATTCTGGAAGTCCTGGCCCGCGAAGCGTTCCGGCGGCGCGCCATCCTGCGGATAGATCAGTTTCAGTTCATTGCCGCGCATCAGCTTCTGCTCGGCATCGGCCTTGGGGCTGACGCAGATCCAGTCGATGCCGGGTGGCGGCAACAAGGTGCCGTTGGTCTCGATGCCGATCTCAAAGCCCTTTTCGTGCAGCGCATCGATGGCGGCGCGGTCCAATTGCAGCAAGGGCTCGCCGCCGGTGCAGACGACATAGGGCTTGCCCGTCATATTGGAGGGAGCCTGGGCGGGCCACTGCGCAAACACGGCGCGCGCCAGCGCGGCAGCATCGGCGAATTTGCCGCCGCCCGGACCGTCGGTGCCGACAAAATCGGTATCGCAGAAGCGGCACACCGCTTGAGCGCGATCCTTTTCCACACCGCTCCACAGATTGCAGCCGGCAAAGCGCAGGAACACGGCGGCGCGGCCGGTATGGGCGCCTTCGCCCTGCAGGGTGCAATAGATTTCCTTCACCGAATAGGTCATGCGGCGCGGTACTTCCTATATCCGCTGGCGCGCAGTTCGCAGGAAGGGCAAGTGCCGCAGCCATGGCCCCAGTCATGCGGCGTGGGATTGCCTTCATAGCAGGTGACGGTGTCGGTCACGATCAGATCGACCAGCTTTGCGCCGCCCAGTTCCTGCGCCAGTTGCCAGGTCGCAGCCTTGTCGATCCACATCAGGGGTGTGTGCACTTTGATATCGCGCGCCATGCCCAGGCTCAGCGCCCGCGCCGTGACCTGCACGGTTTCATTGCGGCAATCGGGATAGCCAGAAAAATCGGTCTCGCACATGCCGCCGACGAGGGTCGCAATGCCGCGCCGGTAGCCCAGCGCCGCGGCGGCCGTCAGGAACATCACGTTGCGCCCCGGCACGAAGGTGGTGGGCAATCCGTTTTCGCCCATTTCAATCTTCACCGCATCCGTCAGGGCACTGCCACCGATCGCTTTCAGCGTATCCAGCGGCAACAGATTATCGGCGCCAAGCTTGCCCGCCCATTGCGGAAAAGCCGCGCGCAGCTTTTCCAGAATGACGGGCCGCGCTTTCAGTTCGGCGGCGTGACGCTGGCCATAATCGAAGCCGACCGTCTCCACCCGGTCGAAGCGCGCCAGCGCCCAGGCCAGGCAAACGGTGGAATCCTGGCCGCCGGAAAACAGCACCAATGCAGAAGAGCTCATGGCGCGGGTTTAGCGCGTCAGGCGTAAAGCTTGAAGCATAAAAGGGGCTTGAAGCGAATTATCAGGCGACCTTGGCGGCCCGCGAACCCACGCGGCTGGCAGGCAGCCGGATGGTGACGGTGGTGCCCTCGCCCACCGCACTGGCCAGGCTCAAAGCGCCGCCATGCAGTTCGGCCAGCGCCTTGGAAATGGAAAGCCCTAACCCTGCGCCTTCAAAACGCCGCGCGAGGCTGCCGTCCAGCTGACGGAACGGCTCGAGCGCCGCGGCGATGGTTTCCTCGGCCATGCCGATGCCGGTGTCCTGCACCACCAGATGCACGCTGCCGTCCGGCTGCATGCGGGCAATAAAACGCACTTCGCCGTTTTCGGGCGTGAACTTCAGCGCATTGGCCAGCAGATTGCCCAGTGCCTGGGACAGGCGGCGCGGATCGACGTGCAGGATCGGCATGTCGGCCGGCACATCCAGCTGGATGGGGCGCTGGTCCTGGGCGATGCCGCGCGCCTGGACAATGGCGGCATCGGCCAGGTCATGCACGCTTTCGGGACGCGCATCGATGGTGAGAAGCCCGCCTTCCAGGCGTGAAACGTCCAGCACGTCATTGATGACGGTCAGAAGGCGCGAGCCGCTCTTGTGAATGTCGCCGGCATAGTCCCGATAGCCTTCATGCCCGACCGGACCCAGAAGCTCGTCGCGGATGATCTCGGAAAAGCCCAGCACGGCATTCAGCGGGGTCTTGAGTTCATGGCTCATGGCGGCCAGGAAGGCGGCTTTCATCTTGTTGGCGATTTCGGCCTGGCGCAGCGCCACGCGCAAAGCGCGCTCCTGCTCGAATTTCTCGGTGACGTCCTCGACCGTGCCTTCATAGCAGAGGATTTGCCCGGACCAGTCGCGCACCGCGCGGGCATTTTCCGAGATCCAGATGCGGCGACCCGAGCGGTGATAGATTTCCGACACGAAATTGGTCACCACGTCATGGGCCTGCATCAGGGCGCGGAATTCGTCGCGCCGCCGCTGATCCACATACAGCTGGGCGCTGATATCGGTCAGGCCGGTGACCAGGGCTTCGGGACGGTCATAGCCATAGATGTCGGCCAGCGCCTGGTTGACCGCCAGATAATGGCCTTCCGCCGTGGTGCGGAAAATTCCTTCCACGGCATGATCGAAGAAGGCGCGGTAACTGGCTTCCCCTGCAGTGATGCGCTTGCGGGTATCGGCCGCAACGCGCTGCAGCAGCGACAGGACGAAACCCAGCACCGCCACGATCACCAGGCCGGCGATATACTGGCGTCCAAGGTTGGCAGAAAAGCCCAGGCCCGCCACCAGGCCGGAGACGAACACGGCCAGCGCCGCCGCCAAGCCGGGCGAGCGGCTGCGGTCCCCATTCTCCGTGGGATCGATGAAGGGCGGCATCTGGAAGCGTCTGGGTCTGGCTTTGCGCACCCGTGATACCGGGAATAAATGAATGTCCAATTGAGGTTAGACCGCCCGTCCCGGCCCGCGGCCCGGCTTGTTGTTCAGCTTTTGTCAATCTTGATGGAAGGGCGGTTAAAATCGCGGAGCTTTGGGGCTTTGCGAAGCCTTCAATGCTCATCAAACACGCAGTTTGCCTGCTGCGATTGTCCCAAACGACACTTTGTGTTTGATTGCGGTTCCGCCAAAATATTTTTGAAAAAAACAAGAAATGGCCCTGTTCGCGACCATCCATCCGCTTTTCGTGATTTCCGGTTTCGCCGTCGGCTTCCTGGTCGGGATGACCGGCGTGGGCGGCGGCTCGCT
>CAIUTH010000373.1 GCA_903902075.1 uncultured Alphaproteobacteria bacterium | reverse complement strand
TATCCAGCGGATAAAGGCTTTCCAGCCCTTCGCGCGCCATCGCCAGTCCGCCCACGCCGGTAAAGCGGATGCGGCCCGGCGCCAATGTTTTAAGACCCGCCATCAGCTGCGCGCCCAGCGCATCGCCCGACGGCTCGCCGCACACCAGCATCAAATTGATCTGCTTCACGGCTTGACGCCGGTGACAAACAGCCCAAGCCGGTCGGCTTCCGCCGCCACCGCAGCCTTGTCCAGAATCAACGCAGCGCCCGCTTCCAGCGCAATGCCGGCAAGGAATGCAGCCGCCGCATTGCGCACCGTCTGCACACCCACCACCGGCAAATCCGTCTTGCGGTCCTGGGTGGGCTTGAGCGCCTTGACCAGCACACCGCGTTTCTTGTCCGCCGTACCGCGCAGGCTTTCGCGCAATGACGGTATCCGCGCCAGCATCACGTCGGTGCCCTCTGCGGCTTCCACCGCCAGCGCCAGCCCTTCGCATACCACCGCCGCCTGGCCCACATCCAGCGCACCCAAGGCGTGTACGATCTTGAACGCCTTCAGGATGTCGGCCTGGTGTTCGCTGTCCGGCACGACGCGTCCGAGCAATCCGTCCTGCGCCACCAACGCGGGCGCGGCCTCTGCCACACTGACAGCCGTGAAACCTTCATCCTCGCAGATGCCGACGATGAAGCGCAGCAGGGAGTCGTCGCCTTTCTTGGCGGCCGCGATCGCCTTGGGCAGCAGCAGCATACCCTTGGCATCCAGCTTCATCTCGGAGAATTTCGGCCGGTCCACCCGGCCCGCCAGCAGGACCTGCGTAACCCCGGCATTCTTCATGGCCTTGACGATCCGGCCCGGCTCGCCAGGCGAAAGAAACTCGTGCGGAAAGTCCGCAACCCAGTCTTCGGTAACGCTGCCGACCAGCGGCACGACGAACACCGCGCGGCCGGACGCACGCACGGCTTGAGCCACCGCGCGGGGCAGCTCGCCCCCGCCCGCGATCAGGCCCAACGCACTCACGCCGCGTCTCCGCGCCGGCGCGCCATACATAATTCCTGTTTGGCGTCGGCCAGGATGAAATCGGCGATCTCGGCCACTTCCGCCACACCGGGAAACTGCGCCTTGGCGGCGCGTGCGCGGTCCGCCATGCCGCCGCTGTTCCCGTAAAACACCGCTCGGAACGTCGCGCGCATGGCGTTGATGGTGTCGCGCGACAGACCGCGCCGCTTCAGCCCGATCAGGTTCAGCCCCGCCAGCTCGACATGATCGCCAAACGCCATGGCATACGGAATGATGTCGCGGTTGACGCCGGTCAGCCCGCCCACCATGGCGCCCTTGCCCACCCGGCAGAACTGCTGCACCGCCGCCAAGCCGCCAAAGATCACGCCGTCACCGATCTCGACATGGCCGCCCAACGCCACCGAATTGGCGAAGGTCACGCTATCGCCCACATGGCAGTCATGGCCGACATGGGCGTTGGCCATGAAGTAGCCATTCGCGCCCACCGTTGTCAGGCCACCGCCCTTCAGGCTGCCCACATTCATGGACACCATCTCGCGCAGCACGCAATTGGCACCGATCTCAAGGCGTCCTTCGGTAAATGTGTTGTTGCGGATCTGCCCGTCGCCGCCCAGCACCGCGCCGGGATAGACATCGCAGCCCTTGCCGATGCGGGTGATGCCGGTGACCGAAACATGGCTGCGCAGGCGCACGCCGTCTTCCAGCACCGCGTGCGGGCCGACATGGCAGAAAGGACCGATGGCGACATCCGCGCCCAGCACGGCGCCGTCTTCCACCACCGCGGTGGGGTGCACCGTCATCCGGTGCCGTCATGGATCATGGCGCTGAACTCCGCCTCGGCGCAGAGATCGTCACCGACAAAGGCCTTGCCTTCGAATTTCCACACCGGGCCCCGCTGGCGCAGCTTCTTGACCGGCATGCGCAGCAGATCGCCCGGCACTACCGGCTTGCGGAAGCGCGCATTGTCGATGGTCAAGAAATAGACCGATGATGTGGTCTTGCCGGTCAGGCTGTGCACCACCAGTGCGCCTGCCGTCTGGGCCATGGCTTCCACGATCAGCACACCAGGCATCAGCGCGCGCTCGGGAAAATGGCCCATGAAAAACGGTTCGTTGATGCTGACCGCCTTGTAGCCTGTGGCGCTTTCCAGCGGCACGATATCGGCCAGCTTTTCCACCAGCAGCATTGGAGCGCGGTGCGGCAGCAGCTTCTTGATCTGCTCGACGTCCAGTATGGCGGTATCAGTCATCTTTGCCCTGTTTTCGCGGACCTCGCGCCAGGCGCGACAGCGCGTGAATCTCCCTGGCCCATTCTCTTACAGGTTTCGCGGGCGCCCCGCCATAATCCACGCCGCCCTCCAGCAGGATGGCCGAACCGGTCCCCGACCGCGCGCCCATCCGCGCACGCGCGCCCACGTGGCTATGGTCGCCAAGCCCCACCTGCCCCGCCAGCACCACGCCATCCTCCAGCACCACGCTGCCCGCCAGGCCGGTCTGGCCGGCGATCACGCAATGGCGTCCGATCTGGCAATTGTGGGCGATCATGATCAGGTTATCGAGCTTGCTGCCCTCACCGATCACCGTGTCGCCCAGGGCGCCGCGGTCGATGGTGGTGGAGGATCCGATCTCGACACCGTCCTGCACGATGACACGGCCCAGCTGCGGCACCTTCAGATAGTCATGGCCGTTTGTGGTGAAGCCGAACCCCGGCTGGCCGATATGGGCGCCCGGCAGGATGACGACACGGTCGCCGACATAGGCATGGCTGATGGTGACCAGGGCGCCGATTTCGCAATTGCGCCCGACGGTGACACCCGGACCTATCACCACACCGGGCCCCAGACGGGTAGCCTCGCCGATTTCGGCACCCGCGCCGATCACAACACCGGGCGCGATCTGCACACCCTTGCCGATGCGCGCGTCCGGCGAGATGGCATCTTTCTGCTGCCACTGCGGCTGGGAATGATCGGGGTAAAACATCGTCGCGATGGCGGCGAAGGCTTGCGCGACGGCAGCGCTTTCCAGCACCACCATGCCGGCCGGTGCCTCGGGCCGCTTGCCGCCATTGATGGATGACAGCGGCGGTACCAGGCAGGCGCCGGCCTGCGAAGCCGCGAAGGCCTCGCGCAGGCTGGCGGCGCCGGAGAAGAAGGCCAGATGCTGCGGTCCCGCCCCGCTCAGGTCCGCCAGATCGCTGATGCTGCGCGATCCATCGGCTCCGGCGGGAAGATCGATCCCGGCTTTTTCGCAAATCTGCGCCAGCGTGAACGGCCCAAGATTTTTGAAGAAGCGGGGATCGGCCATCTTATTTCTTGGGTGCCTGCGCCTGGGCGTTCAGGTTGATCTTGAACGCCGGCAGCTTCTGGTTCAGCCGGTTGATGACATCGGTGGTGATGTCGAACTGGCCCTGGGTGGCAAACACCACCGCCTGCTTGTCCAGCACAATGTTGGCGCCGCGCTCCTTGACCACCTGCTGCAGGATGGGTCCCAGCGCATCTTCCATCGCCTTCTGCCCCTGGGCGAATGCGGCCTTGAGCTGCTCGTCCTTGCGCTGAGCGGCACCCTGCAGCGACTGCGCCCTGGCCTGGAATGCCGCCAGTTTCTTGGCCTTCACGTCGGGCGCCAGAATGGCGACCTGCTGCTGCAGCGTGCGCTCCTCGGCCTGGATCGACTTGGCCTGGCCGGACAGTTCGGCCTTGGCCTGGTTGGCGGCGGCCTGCATCTGCCTCTGGATGTCCTGGCCCACCTTGGAGAAACGCAGGATATCGGAACGGTTGATCACCACGATCTTGGGTTGGGGCGGATCGGCCAGGACGGGGGTGATGAAAGCGCAGGCCGCGAAACCTGCCAATGCGAGGGTGCGGAAGTGTAGGGTCATATTAGTATCCTGTGGCAGTGCTGAAGTGGATGATCTGGGCTCTATCATAGCTTGTTTTAATGTAAGGCAGGCCAAGGTCGATCTGGACCGGGCCGAAAGGCGATTTCCAGCTGACGCTGATGCCGGCCGAGCCGCGGAAGGCCAGATTGTCCCGCACGCAGGTGCCAATGCCCGAATATTGCGCGCCGGTACAGACGCGGCCGCCGCTGAGATTGTCCAGCCGGCCCATGGTGCCAAAATCGGTGAATAGCGACAGGCCTATGCCGTAGCTTTCCGGCAGCAGGCCGGGGAATTTCAGCTCGGCGCTGCCGATGGCGCGAACAGTGCCGCCCAGCGCGCCGGTGTTGCTGGGGGCCACGATATCGCGCGGGCCGATGCCGGCCAGAGCAAAGCCGCGGAAAGTGTCGCCGCCGTCGAAGAAGCGGTCGTTGAAGGGCACCAGCGAACCGTCATAGCCGGTGATGTAGCCGAAGCGGCCGCTCAGGCTGGACACCATCGCGCCGTCGAACAACGGCGCATAGGTCGCGGCGGTGGCGCCGGTCTGGATGTATTTCAGGTTGCCGCCGAATCCCGAAAAGCTCTGGCTGATGGAGAAGGCCGAGCCGGTGGTGGGCTTACGGATATCGTCCAGGTCGTTATAGGCATAGGTGAAGCCGAAGGACGAACCGTACAGCGAACCGGCCGCCAGCTGCACGTCCAGCGGCGCGCCGGCATAAGGGCGCACTTGCTGGATCTGGTAGGTGTAGTTCACCGATACCGAACTATATTCGGAAATCGGGAAGCCAAGCCGCAGCACCGCCGCGGAGGTGTCGCTCTGATAGGTCGCCTGGTCGAAATTGGTCTGGGTCTGGTAGATGTCAAAGCCCGCAGCGAGTTCGCGGTCCAGGAAATAAGGCTCGGTGAAGCTGAACAGGGCCTGCTTGGTGATATAGGAGGCCTGCAGGCTGACGCGCAGGCTCTGGGCGCGGCCGAACCAGTTGGAGTCGCTGTAGCTGACTTCGCCGAGCAGCGAGGTGGTGGAGGAATAGCCCAGGCCCACCGACAGCGCGGCGGTGGACTGTTCGGTGACATTGACGGTCATGTTGGTACGGTCAGGCTGGCTGCCCGGCACGTTCTTGACGTCCACATCCTTGAAGAAGCCCAGGCCCCGGATACGGGTGCGCGAACGATCGATCAGCACGCGGTTGAAGGCGTCGCCTTCCTGCAGGCGGAACTGGCGGCGGATCACCTTGTCCAGGGTGCGCGTGTTGCCCGCGATGTTGATCTTTTCGATATAGACGCGCGGGCCCTGCTCGATCTCGAAGCCTAGGTCGATGGTGCGGGTCTTGGGATCGCGCTTCAGGCGCGGATGGACCTGGGCGAAGGCATAGCCCTTGGTCCCGGCCGAATTGGTCAGCGCATCGATCGCCTTCTGCACTTCTTCCTGAGAATAGATGTCGCCGGTCTGGGCGTCGATCAGCGGACGCAGCTGGGCCGCCGGCAGTTCGCGGATCTTGGATTCCACGTAGATCTTGCCGAAGCGGTAGCGGACGCCCTCATCCACCGTGAAGTTGATGTAGAAGCTCTTGCGGTCCGGCGTCAGGTTCGCCACCGCGCTCAGCACCTTGAAGTCGGCATAGCCGCGATTGATGTAGTAGCGGCGCAGGGACTCCCGGTCGAACTGCAGGCGGTCGGGATCGTAATTGTCGTTGCTGGCCAGAAATTTCCACCAGCGGCTTTCCTCGGTGGCGATCTGGCCCTTCAGCGTATCGCTGTCATAGATCTTGTTGCCGGTGAAATTGATCTTGCTGACGCCGGTGGTGGGGCCGTCGGTGATGGAGAAGATCAGGTCGACGCGATTCTGGGGACGCTGGATGATCTGCGGATCGACGCGGGCGGCGAACTTGCCGTTGCGGCGATAGAGCTCGATGATGCGCTGGACGTCGGCCTGGATCTTGGCGCGGGTGAAGACGGCGCGCGGCTTGATCTGCACTTCCTTGGTCAGGTCCTTGTCGGACACCTTGGAATTGCCCTCGAACACCACCTGGTTGACGATCGGATTTTCGGTGACGCGGATGGTCAGCGTGCCGGTGGCGCCGTCGAAATTGGTTTTCACATCCGAGAACAGGCCGGTGGTGCTCAGCGCCTTCAGCGCCTGGTCCGTTTCGGCCGGCGTGTAGGTGTCGCCTTCGCGCACACCGACATAGGTCAGGACGGTGCCCGGCTCCACGCGCTGGGTGCCGCGCACCACGATATGCTGGATGATGCGCGGCGCCTCGAGGGCGCCGGGAACACCCGGCTTGGCGGGAGCGGCAGCGGCCTTTGCGGCCGGCACGGCATTCAGTTCCTGGGCGCGTTCGGCCGCACCGGGGCGGATCTGGCCCATGGACGGACCGGACGCCAGCGCCAAACAGAGCCCGGCCGAGGTCGCGCGCAACAACCTGCTTCTAAGGCGCAAAATCCGCATCCTAAGTTTCGGCCAACTCGTCTATGGGGCGCGGAGGCCCGGTTTTCAGAAAAGATTCAACCGGACCAGGTCATTCCAGGTCGTCAGGAGCATCAGCCCCAACACCAAAACCAGCCCAAGCCGAAACCCGACGTCCTGGGCCCGCTCACCGAGCGGGCGCCCCAAAACAGCTTCGCATCCATAGTACAGAAGATGCCCCCCGTCGAGGAGCGGAATCGGAAAAAGATTGACCAGTCCGATGCTTACAGAAAGGAAAGCCACCAGCCGCAAGAGCGGCAGGAAGCCGAATTCCGCCACTTTCCGGGTGATGTCGGCGATCCCCACCGGACCGTGCAGCTGCTGGACGCTGGCCTTGCCGGTGACGATCTGGCCGATGCCGACCAGGGTCCCGCGGACGATGTCCACGGTCATCCCGCAAGCCGCCCCGAACGCTGTAACCGGGTTGTAGGCGTGATGGACCAGCTCGGCCTTGGGCGACGGCAGCACGCCGATGACAAAGCGTTCCTCGGACCCGCCCAGGCCGTCGGCAGACTTGGTCATCCGGGGGGTGACCCACAGCTGCACGGGCATGCCATTGCGCAGCAGGCTCATCTGCAAGGTCTGGCCGCCGCCGGTGGAAATGATTTCGGGCAGCTGCTGGAAATCGGTGATCTGGACATCGCCGATCTTGGTCACCCGGTCGCCGGTGCGGATGCCCGCAACGTCCGCGGCGCTGCCCTTGGCGACCTGTCCGATCAGCGGGCCGATGGAGGTGTGGCCGCTGTACAGGAGCAGTCCGGTCAACAGCACGATGGCGAGGACGAAATTGGCAAAGGGACCGGCCGCGGCCACGGCGGCGCGCTGGCCGACCGGCTTGAAGGCCAGCATACCTTCTTTCTCCGCCGCGCTCAGATGCGAGGTATTGCGATCCGGCGTGGACGCCGCATCGGCATCGCCGGCGAACTTCACATAGCCGCCAATCGGCAGGGCGCAGAGCTTCCAGCGCGTACCGTTGCGGTCGTTGAAGCCAAGAAGTTCGGGTCCAAAGCCGATGGAAAAGACATCGACCCTGGCCTTGAACAGGCGCGCCACCAGGAAGTGGCCCATCTCATGCACGAAGACCACGACCGTGATGTAGAACAGGAAGGCCAGCGCGCCGCTGGGCGTTGATATCCAGTGAAAGAGACCGCGCATCATATCCAGCATCACGTCCCTACTCTCTGACAAATCTCTTCGGCCACCACGCGCGCGCGCGCATCGGTGCCCAGCACGCTTTCCAGATCACCCGCCAGCCCGTTGCTGCCCATGTCGCGGTCCATCGCGGCGGCGACGACTCGCGGAATGTCCAGGAAGCCGATGCGGCGGTCCAGGAAGGCCTGCACCGCGATTTCGTTTGCGGCGTTCAACACCGTGGGCGCCATGCCGCCGGAGCGCATGGAATCGATGGCCAGGTTAAGCGCGGGGAAACGGTCATGAGCGGGCGGATGGAAGACCAGGGTGCCCAGCGCGGCCAGGTCCAGCCGGCGCGAGGGTGACGGAATGCGGCGCGGCCAGCCCAGCGCATGGGCGATGGGGGTGCGCATGTCTGGCGCCGACAGATGCGCCATGGTGGTGCCGTCCTCGTAGGATACAAGGCAATGCACGATGGATTGGGGATGCACCACCACCGCCAGCTTTTCCGGCGGCAGGGCGAAAAGGAAATGTGCTTCGATCAGCTCCAGCCCCTTGTTCATCAAGGTGGCGCTGTCGAGGGATATCTTGCGGCCCATCGCCCAATTGGGATGGGCGACGGCCTCTTCCACCGTGGCGGCGCGCATGCGCTCTAGGCTCCATTCGCGGAACGGCCCGCCCGAGGCGGTGATGGTGACCAGATCGGCTTCGGAGGCATCGCCCGAGCCCAGCACCTGGAAGATGGCGTTGTGCTCGCTGTCCACCGGCAGCACGGAGGCACCGGATTTTTCCATGGCGTCGCGGAACACCGCGCCGGCCGCCACCACGCATTCCTTGTTGGCCAGCGCCACCACCACGCCGCGGCGGATGGCGGCCAGTGCCGGTTCGATCGCCGCCGCGCCCATGATCGCCACCATGACGAAATCGGACGGACGCGAGGCGGCCTCGATCACAGCCGCGCGGCCGGCGGCGGCTTCCACGCCGGTGCCGGCAAGGCCCGCCTTCAGCTCGGCCAGGCTTTTATCGTCGCCGATCACCGCCAGCCCGGGCTTCATCGCCTTGGCCTGCTCGATCAGCAATTTCACATTGTTGCCGGCGGTCAGCGCCGTGATCGGCATGGCATCGCCGCCATGCAGATTTCGCAAATGGGCGATCACATCAAGCGTGTTGACGCCGATGGAGCCGGTAGAGCCCAACACCGTCACCTTGCGCGCCAGGACATCGTCCATGGGCGGCAATTCGTCGAAAATCCTGGTGGCCGCGATTGCCTTCACGCATGCCCCCCGAATAGCGGATTGAGATGCAGCCCAAATACCAGCAGCGCCAGCACGCAGCTGGCGGCGAAAATGGAATCCATCCGGTCCAGCACGCCGCCATGGCCGGGGATCAGCCCACCGGAATCCTTGGTGCCGAAGCGGCGCTTGACCAGGCTTTCGAACAGGTCGCCGCCATGCGCGGCAAAGCTGAAGACAAAGGCATAGACCATCGCCAGAAGCGCGTTGAACCCGAAAAAGGCGATATAGGCCGCGAATACCAACGCCGCGGTGATGCTGCCGCCGATGGTGCCGGCCCAGGTCTTGCCGGGGGAAATACGCGGCGCGATCTTCTTGCCGCCGATCAGCTTGCCGAATACCAGCGCGCCGGTATCGGTGGCCCACACGATCAGGAACAGGCCCAGCACCACCAGCGAGCCTTGCGCCGGGAAAACCCGCAGGCCCACCAGGGCCAGCGACGGCAGGCCGATGTAAAGCACCCCGCCCGCATGCCAGAGCGGATTGTCCTTCCGCTGCAGCGCCATCACGTAGGCGGCGGCTGTGCCGATGGCCAGAAACGCGAAGGCTGCCGGCACCACCCGCAGCACCAGGGCGGTGACGGCGCAGGCGATGGACGCGACGGTGATGATGGTCTGGAGATGGATGGGCTGATGATCCGCGACCGCGCGCTGGGCGGGGCTGCGCACCAGCCCGTGCCATTCGCGCGCCGCCAGCAGGGCCATGACCACGGTAACGGCGGCAAACCAGTAGGCGCTGTAGAACACCAGGGCGATGGCGATAATCGCCAGGAAGACGCCGAACAGCACGCGCAGGAAGGTCTCGCTTCCACTGCGCAGGATATTGCCGGGATGGGACTGCGTCATGCTCACGCCACGGCTTCCGAATCCAGCGCGCCAAAACGGCGTTCGCGTGCGGCAAACTGCTCCAGCGCCGCAGTCAGGGTGGCGCGGTCGAAATCCGGCCACAGCGTGTCGAGGAACAAAAGCTCGGCATAGGCCGACTGCCACAGCAGGAAGTTGGACAGCCGGTGCTCGCCGCTGGTGCGGATCACCAGGTCCGGTTCGGGCAGCGCGCTGGTAAACAGGCGCGAGGCGAACAGTTCGGGGGTGATGGTTTCAGGATCCAGCCGCCCGTCCTTGGCGGCGCGCGCCAGTTCCTGCACGGCGGCGACGATCTCTTCCTTGCCGCCATAATCGAAGGCGAAGGTCAGGTTCATGCCGGTATTCTTGGCGGTGCGGCTTTCCGAATCCTGGATCATCTGCTGGATGTCGGAGGCGACGCGGCCGCGATGGCCGATGATCCGCATGCGGACGTTACGCTCGACCAGCTCGTCCATGTCGCTGCGGAAATAGGCGCGGAACAGGCCCATCAGGGCGCCCACTTCGGTCTTGGGCCGCTTCCAGTTTTCCGAGGAGAAGGCAAACAGGGTCAGGTTCTCCAGCCCCATGTCGCAGCCGGCGCGCACCGTCTCGCGCACCGCGCTCATCCCGGCATAATGCCCGGCCTCGCGCGGCAGGTAGCGCTTCTTCGCCCAGCGTCCATTGCCGTCCATGATGATGGCGACATGCTTGGGAAGGTGCGAGGGCGTTTTCTCCGGCACTCTGGTCAGACCTGCATAATTTCCTGCTCCTTGTTATGGAGCGCTGCATCGATGGTTTTTATGTGGTCATCGGTGAGCTTTTGCAGCTCATCAGCCCTAGTGTGCTGGTCGTCTT
>CAIUTH010000372.1 GCA_903902075.1 uncultured Alphaproteobacteria bacterium | reverse complement strand
TAAACCACGATCAGGATCATGGCCAGGAACTCCGCCCCCATCAGCACGAACAGGCCGGCGGCGTTGAAGAAGCTCAGGATCAAGAACAGCACCGAATGTACCGGATTGCGCGCAGCAATCACCATGACCGCGGATGCGATCAGGATGGCGGCAAAGAAGTAGAAGGCTATCGCTTCAAACATGCTTTTCCCTGCCCCTAACGATAGGGCGCGTCCAGTTCCAGATTGCGGGCGATTTCCCGTTCCCAGCGGTCGCCGTTCGCGAGCAGCCGGTCCTTGTTGTAGTAAAGTTCTTCGCGCGTCTCGGTGGAGAATTCGAAGTTCGGTCCTTCCACGATCGCGTCCACCGGGCAGGCTTCCTGGCAGAAGCCGCAATAGATGCACTTCACCATGTCGATGTCGTAGCGGGTGGTGCGGCGCGAACCGTCATCGCGCGGCTCCGCCTCGATGGTGATGGCCTGGGCGGGGCAGATCGCCTCGCACAGCTTGCAGGCGATGCAGCGTTCCTCGCCGTTCGCGTAGCGGCGCAGCGCATGTTCGCCGCGGAAGCGGGGCGACAGCGGGCCCTTCTCGAACGGATAGTTCAGCGTCGCCTTGGGCGCGAAGAAGTAGCGCATCGAGAGCATGAAGCTCTTGATGAACTCCACGAAGAAGATTTGCCGTGCGGTGCGGTCGAAACTCATAGCCACCCCGGAAAATGAATGTGCGGACGGACAAACATGACATAGGCCGCAGTCAGCACGACCCACAGCAGTGATGTCGGCAGGAAGATCTTCCAGCCCAGCCGCATCAGCTGGTCATAGCGGTAGCGCGGCACCATGGCCTTCACCATCGCGAACATGAAGAAGAAGAAGCAGATCTTGGCCAGGAACCAGAAAATGCCCAGCGCCGGGATGTTCAGCGGCCAGATGTTGATGGGCGACAGCCAGCCGCCCAGGAACAGGATGGAGCACATGGCGCACATCAGGACGATGGACAGGTATTCGCCCAGGAAGAACAGCAGGAACGGGGTGGAGGAATACTCCACGAAGAAACCCGCCACCAGCTCGCTTTCGGCCTCGACCAGGTCGAAGGGCGGGCGGTTGGTTTCGGCCAGCGCCGAGACGAAGAAGATCGGCAGCATGGGGAACAGGATGGAGCACCAGTTCCAGGAAAACAGCGTGTTGCCTGCCTGGGCCCGCACGATCTCCGACAGGTTCAGCGATCCGGCGAACAGCAGCACGGTGATGATGACAAAGCCGATGGAGACTTCATACGAAACCATTTGGGCTGCGGCGCGCAGGGCCGACAGGAAGGGATACTTCGAGTTGGATGCCCAGCCCGCCATGATGATGCCGTAGACACCAAGCGACGACATGGCGAACAGGTACAGGATGCCGACATTGATGTCGGCCACCACCCAGTGATCGGCCAGCGGCACCACTGCCCAGCCGGCAAAGGCCAGGGTGACGGTGATCAGCGGGGCGATCATGAAGATCACCTTGTTGGCGCCCGCCGGGATGATCACTTCCTTGAACAGGAACTTGAACAGGTCGGCGAAGGTCTGCAGCAGGCCGAAGGGACCAACCACGTTGGGGCCGCGGCGCATCTGCACCGCCGCCCAGATCTTGCGGTCGGCCAAAAGCAGGTAGGCGATCAGGACCAGCAGCACCACGTCGAAAATCAGGATCGACAGGAACTGGCTGATGACCCACGCGAAGCTGTGGTTCAGGCCCAGGCCGGTGAAGAGGTTGGTGAACAGCATTATTCCGCCGCCATCTTCGTTGCGCCATGCACCAGTTCCTGGCTGCATTTGGCCATGGTCTCGCTGGCGCGTGCGATCGGATTTGTCAGGTAATAGTCCTCAATCGCCGCCGTGACCGGTGTGCTGTCCAGCACGCCGCTTTCGCCGATCCCGCCCCAGGTCGCGGCGGCCGTGTCGGCATGGACCGGCGCGCTGTTCAGGGTGGCGAAATGGGTGACGTCGGTTTCGAGCGCGGCCACCAGCGCGGCGCGATTGTCATACGGCAGGCGCACGCCCAGCACGTCGGACAAGGCGCGCAGGATGGCCCAGTCTTCCTTGGCCTCACCCGGCGGGAAGGCGGCGCGGCGGCCACGCTGCACCCGGCCTTCGAAGTTCACATAGATGCCGTCCTTCTCGGTATAGGCGGCGCCCGGCAGGATCACGTCGGCATGATGGGCCCCGGCGTCGCCATGGCTGCCCTGATAGACCACGAAGGCGCGGCCAAGATGTGCCAGATCGATCTCGTCGGCGCCCAGCAAATATATAAAGTCGATCTCGCCCTTCTGGGCGCCGTCGACGATCCCGGCCACGTCACGCCCGCCCTGCCCCGGCAGGAAGCCCAGGTCCAGCGCGGCGACGCGCGACGCGGCGGTGTGCAGGATGTTGAAACCGTTCCAGCCGCCTTCGGCATGGGTGCCGGCCGGGCCGATCATGCCGGTGTCGCCGGCAATCCTGGCCGCCAGCTTGAGGATCGCTGCGCCGTCCTTGCGGGTCAGCACGCCGGAGCCCAGCACGATCATCGGCCGCTTGGCGTCGGTCAGCACCTTGGCAAAGTCGTTGCTGCCATTGGCGATCTGTTCCAGCACCGCAATGTCGGTGCCCAGCTGCTGCGCAGGATAAGTCAGGTCAACGGCAGGGCCGATATTGGCGACCTTCAAGCCGCTGGCCAGCCAGGCCTTGCGGACGCGGGCGTTCAGCACCGGCGCATCCCAGCGCGGATTGGCGCCGACCAGCAAAATCGCATCGGCAGCTTCGACACCGGCGATGGTGGAATTGAACAGATAGGTCTGGCGCGGGCCGCCGGAAATCTTCGAACCGTCCTGGCGGCAATCCAGACTGGTGACGCGCAGCGCGCCCATCAGATCCTTCAGCGCCTTGATCTCTTCGGCGGCGGCGAGGTCGCCCACGATGGCGGCCATC
>CAIUTH010000371.1 GCA_903902075.1 uncultured Alphaproteobacteria bacterium | reverse complement strand
GTCCAAACGCAGCGCCGCCTGGCGAACGCAATTGGGGATCGGGGAAGATGAACTGGTGGTGCTGCATGTTTCGCGCCTGGTGCGGGAGAAGCGGCTGGACACGTTGACCGCCGCGCTGAAGCAAATCACCGTGCCGCATCGCGTGGTGATCGTGGGCGATGGCCCCGACCGCGGCTTTGTGCAGGCCCAGTTGCCCCATGCCATCTTCACCGGCTTTCTAGGCGGTGAGGCATTAACGGCCGCCTATGCGTCGTCGGACATATTTTTCTTTCCCAGCGACAGCGAAAGCTTCGGCAACGTCACCCTGGAGGCCATGGCGTCGGGCCTGCCCTGTGTCTGCGCCGATGCCACCGGCAGCCGCTCGCTGGTGGTTGATGGGCAAACCGGCTTCCTGGCCCCGCCCGATGATGCGGCGCGTTTCGCCCGCCACATCGCCGCCCTGGTTCAAGATGCGCCCCTTCGCACGGCGATGGGCCAGGCCGCGCGGGCCCGCGCCCTGACCTTTTCCTGGGATGAGACTTTGGCCCGCATGCTGGGCTATTATCGCGCTCTTTTGCCCGGGACTGCTTCGCCGTGAAAATCGTAGATGTCTGCGAATTCTATTCGCCCACCGGCGGGGGCGTGCGGCGCTACATCAACCAGAAGCTGGCGCTGGCGAGCAAGTTCGGCCATGAACTGACCATCATCGCGCCCGGCGCCTATACGCGCACCGAAAAGGCCCATGGCGGCACCATCGCCTGGATCAAAAGCCCCCACCTTCCGTTTGATCGCAACTACCGCATGTTCTGGAATCACCAGCAGGTGTGGCGCACTTTGGACAGGCTGGCGCCCGACCTGGTGGAAGGCTCATCGCCCTGGCGCGGCGGCTGGCTGGCGGCGCGATGGCCCGGCAAGGCGGTGAAGGTGTTTTTCATGCATGCCGATCCGGTGGCGATTTATCCGCAGACCTTCCTGGGCGGCCTGCTGGGCCCGGAGCGCGTCGACCGCTTGTTCGGTTTCTTCTGGCGCTATCTCAACCGGCTGAACAGCAATTATGACGCCGCTATCGTCACCAATCCGGCGCTGAAGGAGCGCTTTTCCGGCTTCGGGCTGGAGAATATCGAGGTCGCGCCCTTCGGCGTGGAGCGCAGCAAGTTTTCACCCGCCTTTTACGACGAGACGGCGCGGCGCGAGATGCTGGCGACCTGCGGCCTGGATGCCGACGCCAAGCTGCTGATCGCGGTGGGCCGTCATCATCCCGAAAAGCGCCTGCGCACCATCATCCAGGCGGTCACACGCGCGCAGAAGAAGCGCAAGATCGGGTTGTATATCGCCGGCGACGGCTTCCTGCGCGCGTCGGTGGAGCGCTGGGCGCTGAACGCCCATAACGTCTATGTCGCCGGCCAGATCAACGATGCCGACCAGCTGGCTACCGTGATGGCATCGGCCGACGCATTGATTCACGGCTCGGCGGCGGAAACCTTCGGCCTGGTGCTGGCGGAAGCCCTATGCTCAGGCACGCCGCTGATCATTCCCGATGCGGGCGCTTCGGCCACCTTCGCGGGGCCCGGCTATGCCGAAACCTATCGCACGGGCGATACGGATGACGCCGCCGCCGCCATCCTTCGCCTGTTGAGCGGTGACCGGGCTGAGCAGGGGCGCGCCGCACTGGCCGCGGCCGATGCCCAGGTCTTCAATGTCGAACAGCATTTTGAAAAGCTGTTCGAGATCTATGGCCGGATCGTCGCGGAACGCTCCACGCGGTAAAGCGTGTACCAATAGAGCGGCAGCAGTTTCAGGAATTGGTGGCGGGCAGCGAAGGCCGTATAGCCGGTTATGTAATCCGCGCCCACTTGGCCATAACCGAAGCGCGCCAGCGGGAATTCCGAATAAAGCATGGTGGCATTGGCCCCCGGCAACCTTGGCGGCACCGGTGTTTGCGTCAGCAGATAGACCGGACCCTTGTCCAGCAGCGCATCCAGTTGCGCGGCGACCTTCAGCTTGCCGATGATGAAGCCGGCGGGCCGGAACATGGGATAGGAGTCGAAGGGTTTCTCAAAGCTCATGACCGGGCCGGGATCATGGCGATACAGATAGCGCGCCATGGGCATATGCGGCCGCACGCCAAAGGGATAGAGCGCGAAATAGAGCATGGCCAGGACGGAGATCGCGGTAACGGTTCGGGCCGCCCAGGATGTGCGCCAATTCCAGATGCGGGTGAAAGCTTCGCGCCAGCGCGGCAGGCGGGGCGAAAAACCCAGCACGGGGAACGATACAGCCAGGATCGCCAGCGGAAACAGGAAGCGCGCTTCCTTGTGGGCGATGACGATATGCGCCAGCACAAAGGGCAAACTTGCCCAGCTCACGACATGGCGGGGATTGCGCAGCCACATCGCCACCACCCCTGACATCAGGACCAAGGTGATGGCGAAGAATATCTGTGCCGGCAGCAGATAGAGATAAGCAACGACAGGCTCGCGCCCGAACTGGTGCGCCGCGACGCCCTGCATCAGGTTGACATCGACGTAGCCCAGCGGCGGGAACACCCAGGCGCCATAGCCCCAATGGTCCGCCAGCGCGCCGATCACCAGCGCCGCGACGCCGCCACCGAGGAAGGTTGCCAGCGACGCCGGCCTTTCGCGCGCGATGACGGCCAGCCAGGCGAACAGGCCCAATCCCAACAGTCCCGTCTGGTAACGCGATTCAAACGCCAGGCCGCAGAGCAGCCCGGCCAGCGCCATCCGTGACAGCGTGCGCCGCTCGAGCGCCATAGCCAAGCCCAGCGCGAAGAAGGCTGCCGAGAACGTCTCCGACGACGTGCGCACGAACAGGTAGGGCAGAAATCCGAACAGCGGCAGGTAGCGGACAAAGGCGCGCCTTTCGTCTTCACCTTCGATGGTGGGCAGCAGCGCGCGAACGAACAGCGCCAGTGCCGTCAGCGAGAACAGGCCCGTCAGCAGCCGCAGGATGAAGGTGATCGTGAACATGTCCGTGATGCCCGACGCGATCAGCGGCCTGGCGATCAGGAAATAGACACCGGGCTGGAACCAGGGCCGGATGCGGGCGCCGAATTCCCAGGGCAGGCTGGAGGCCGGGGTGATGCCCAGCTTGAAGGACATGAATTCCAGCACCTGGAAATGCTCGTCCGGGAAATAGAAGGTGACGCTGAACCAGGCGGTGACCAGGGTCACCACCGCCAGGATCACAAGGCTGCGGCGAAGCTCCCTATCCATGCAAACCATCAAACCAGTCCAGATAGGCGCGGGCGCGGGCGCGCGGTTCGAACGGCGCCGCCAGGGCATGCAGCTGTTCCGGCGCGCGCGGCGCCTTGCACGCCGCGTCTAGCGCCGCCGCCAGTACAGCCGGATCGCGCGAAGATAGGATGCGGCCCGCTTGCGGTGTGGTGATCAAGTCGTGCAGCAGGAAGGAGCAATCGGTACTGACCACCGGCACGCCCTGTGCCCGCGCCTCGACCGCCACGGCCGGCCCGCCCTCGTACCGCGACGTGATCAGCAGCGCATCGGCATTAGCCAGGTAAGGCTCAATCTGCGGCACATAGCCGGCGAGCGTAACTTTATCCTTGAGAGCGGTGGCCTTTTCGCGGACATCCGCCATCAACGCGCCATCCCCCAGCATGGTGAGATGGCCATCAAAGTCCCGCATAATCTCCAATGCCAGTGCCGGATCCTTTTGCGGCTCCATCCGTCCGATCCAGAGGATGTTGCGGCCGGGCGGGCGTGTGGGTGCCGCAGCGGCACCGATATAGACCGGATCATGCAAGGTGATGATCTGCCGCCCCGGCAGAAACGCGGCCAGTTCACGCGCCAGGCCGCTGTTCATGGCGGCAAAGCCGGTGACGCCGCGCGTGATAAGGCGAAAGATCGCCTTGGCGAAAGGTGCATCCGGCACCGGCGGATTGGAAATCTTGAGTGCAATCGGAACATCGGTGCCATGCCGCAGACCGCCCGCCAGCAAAGCGTGGAAGTTTCCAGGCAGGAAAATCAGGTCGGGTTTCAGTTCCGCCAGACGCTGTGCCATGCCGCGGCCTAGTTTCCAGCGCGACAAAAATCCGCGCCGCACAGGAGGGTCCAGCGCCACAACCCTCACGCGGCTGTCCACCATCTCGCGCAGGCCGCCTTCGGTATTGCCGCACAGGATGGTGACTTCGCGCCCCGCATCGGCCCAGGCCGCGCCCAAGCCGATCGCGATGCGTTCGGTGCCGCCGCGCGAAAAATCATGCAGGCAGATCAGGATGCGCCCAGCACTCATGGCGTGCGCTCGAATATCCAGACCGGCTCGTTCAGGCTGTCATGGATATGGACCGTAGGCCATAACCGGTTCGGCACCGCCACATGCACCAGCCGGTAAGGCAGCTTTCCCCCCACCAGCTGCGTGAAATACATGTGCGCATCGCCGTTGCGGAAATCCAGTTTCTGGAGCCAGGAATAGCGATGTCCGGATGGCAGGGGCACGGCGGGGCGCAAATAGCGCTGCGCCCAGGCGGTGCTGAGCACGACATATCGGCTGCCGCGCGGTGCGATAAAGGCATCACGCACCTCGCGCACCCCCGGCAAGAGATTGCGCAGCTTCAGATCGCCCTGCCCCACACGCGTCACCATCGCATCCTTGGGAAAGCGCGGCAGGAAGCAATTCTGGCCATAGGTTTCGATCGTATCGCCGGGCCGAACATGCGACGCCATCCAGCTTTCCGCGTCATAACGCGGGTCAAACAGCATGGCGGCATTGATGGCAATCGCCTGGTGCAGCGCCAGCAAGGCGGTCACCGCGACAACGCCCAGCGCCGCTCGCCGCAGCCAGGGACGGGCATGGCCGATCATTTCCACCGCGATGCCGATATAGACACAGGCCAATACCGCTTGCGGCATCAGGAAACGGTCGTCGGTGCGCAGGGCGGCAAAGTTGAAGCAGACCGTGAAGGAGATGATGGCCAGCAGCGGCAGGAACCCCGCCACATTGCGCCGCCGCCAGGTCAACCACACACCAATGCCGGCCCACAGCACCGCCAGCAAACCATAGCCGCGCGTGTAATAGCGCATCATGTCGCCCAGCAGCGCCGCCCAGCCCGCGGGCCCATGCCAATATTCCGCATAGCTCTGGCTGGCGGGACCGCTGAGAAAGGCAAGCCGTTTCACAAAGCCGCCGGGATTGGTGATGGCGCCGTCCAGCAGCAACACTGCAAACAGCGTGACGGCCGCCGCCGGCAGCAACATCAGCACAATCCTGCGCGCGTTGGCGCGGGTCCATCCGTCCACTGCAAAACAAAGGACCAGGAACAGCGGCAGGCTGAGCAGAAACAGGGCATAGGCCTGGTCCTTGGTGGCCACCGCGGCGCCGGCGAACAGTGCGGCGCCCCACCAACGCCTCACTTGATGCTCGATCACCGCGCGCATGCCCCACAGCAGCGACAGCAGACCCCAGAACAGGTAGGGCACATCTAGATTGCCGACCTGGCCATAATAAGTAAGCCCGAAATTCAAGGCGCAGGCGGCAGCGGCGACAAGCCCCGCGCGCGTTCCCGCCACCAGCCGGGCCATTGCACCCACGATAGCGATGATGCCCAGTGACATGGCCAGGCTGACCAGCCGCCCTGTCGCCGCGAACCATGTCATGTGTTCCGGCTTGATGAATTCGCCGATCACGTCGGGCTGGCGCAGCGATGGCGTGTGCAGCAGCGCCAGTATGATGCTGGGCAAATTCAGGATCGCCAGCAGAAGTGCATGCAGCGGCGGATAGGTGAAATAGGAGCCGGGCTTCCAGGTCAACGCCAGCGCCGTGAGGAAATTGCGCGGGCTAAAGCCGTCATCGTCCCAGCCATCCGACGCCGGCAGGCCCCAGAACAGGCCGGACAGCCGCAGTCCCGCCGCCGCCATCAGGATCCAGAACAGGGGATTGCGCATCCAGCGTTTCATCGGCTGCGCTCCCGCCTGGCATCGATCAGCCAGGCCAGGCTGGCCACCGTTGCCGCCAATATCAGGTCCGCCGCTGCCAGGATCACCAGCACCATGGCGACCGGCGTGACTGACACATTGGCCAGTCCCGCCGCGGCGATGCCGGCGCCGACAAAGATCAAATCCTTGTTGGGCACCAGCGGCAGCCGCGTCACCACCAGCCGCAGCGCCACGAATTGCAGGCAGGCCACGGCCGAGGGCAGCGCGCCGGACAGTTCCCACAGCCCAAACTCCACCGCCAGCACCAGAAGGCAGCGGGTGAAATGGATGCCGAAGGTCACGACGATCTGGCGGCGGCTGAGGGCGGTGAATTTGCGATGGCCCAGCACCAGCACCAGACACAGCAGCAGCGGCACGGTGCCGACCAGCGCATACAGCCAGGCATGGGCGCCCACCACCGCCGGAAGCGCCAGGCCACCGGTGAGCAGCAGCATCAGCAGCATGACATAGACCATCGCCAGTCCCGCCCCGCCCGACAACAGGTTGGAATCCTTGATGGCATGCACCAGCATGCCCGGCGCCAGCTTCAGCCGCGACTGCGCCCACAGATAGAAATAAGCCTCGCCGGAATAGTCCAGCATGAAGGTGTTCATCAGCCGCTTGCGCAGGATCACCGACATGGGCGGCGTGCTCGTCCCGCCCCACAGGTTGCGATAGACGAAATAATCCCCGAACGGCTGCAGGAAGAATTGAAGCACCAGCAGCAGGTAGAAGCCGGGATTGGCGGGACGCGCGGTCCAGATCTCGCGCCAGCCCAGTTCGGTCAGCCGCCGGCCGATAATGAGCAGCAGCGCGGCGGGAATGCCCCAGCGCAACAGGAAGATGCCAAAACGCCCTGCCCGGCTAGCGGCCAGCCGCGCCAGCAATCCCGCTTCGGGGCCGATGTCGGGCGCCACCGTCATACGCGCGACAGGATCCGGCGCAGCAAGGCGCGCGGCAGAAGATTGGCCACGCCGCGGATCACCGCGAACTGCCACGGCACCACGATGGTGCGGGGGCCCGCCGCGACGCGGCGCTTGATGATGGCGGCGGCGGTATCGGCATCCATCAGGAACGGCTTGGGTTCGGTCACCGACCGGCTCATCGGCGTGTCGATGAAGCCCGGCGACACCAAGGTCACCTTCACGCCATGTTTTTCCATCCGGATGCCGAAGGCTTCCGCGAACATCTTCAGCCCCGCCTTGGTCGCGGCATAGGTCGGCGCCATGGGCAGCGGGAAAGATTCGGTGATGGAGCCGACCAGCACGATGTGGCCTGTGCCCCGCGCCGACATCGCGCCGGCGACCGCATTGGCGCCGATAATGGGCGCGGTGAAATTCACCTCTGCGATGGCCTGCACCACCTCGGGCGCTTCGGCGGCCACATCAGCCGGCGCGGTGCCGCCCAGGCCGGCATTGAAGATCGCGATATCCAGCACCGGCACGGCGGCGAGCAGCTTCGCGAACCCTGCCGCGTCACGCAGATCGAAGGCCTGTGTTGTCACCGCGGCGCCTTGCGACCGGCACGCAGCCGCCACCGCATCAAGCCGTGCAGCATCGCGGCCCCATAACAGAAGCGTAACGCCATCCGCCGCATAGGCACGGGCTAGGCTCGCGCCGATGCCGCTGGATGCGCCGGTGATCAGGATGGTTTTCACAAGGCCGACTCGCGCGGTAAGCCGCGAAAATGCGGCGTTTGTTACTATCAAATCAGGGGGCCCGGCGCTATGGTGCGCCCTCCCCGCGCAGCCACGGAAACGCCCTTGTCCCTCACCATCGTCCCGGTCCAGACCAGCCAGCAATGGCACGATTTCCACCACCTGCCCTTCAAGATCTACGCCGATGACCCGTACTGGGTGGCGCCGCTCCTGCTGGAGCGCAAATTCCATTTCCAGCCCAGGCACAATCCCTATTTCCAGCATGCCCGTGCTGCCTTCTTCTTGGCCTAGCGCGACAAGGAACCGGCGGGCCGCATCACCGCCCAGATCGACCAGCTGCATCTGGAGCGCTACAACGACGCCACCGGTCACTTCGGATTCATAGAAGCGATCGACGATCAGGAAGTCTTCGACGCGCTGCTGAAAGCGGCCGAGAGTTGGCTGCGCGACCAGGGCATGAAACGCGTCATCGGCCCGGTGAGTTTTTCGCTATGGGACCAGCCGGGACTCCTGGTCGAAGGCTTCGACACCCCGCCGTCGGTGATGATGAACCATCATCGTCCCTATTATGCGGACCGCATCACCACTCAGGGCTATCAGAAGGCCGAAGACCTGATCGCCTATCGTTATGGTCCCGACGCGTCTATGCAGAAATGGGAAAAGCTGATGGCCCGCGCCATGCGCGGCGGCGACGTCACCTTGCGCAATATCCACATGGACAAGCGCTTCAAGGATGAAGTGGCCATGCTGCTGGATATCATCAACGATGCTTGGTCGGACAATTGGGGCTATGTGCCCATGACCAAGGCGGAGATCGACGAGCTGGCCGGCGTGCTCAAGCTGCTGCTGCGCCCTGGCGATGTCTGCATTGCCGAATACAAGGGCCAGCCGGCCGCCTTCACCGCCATCTTCCCCAATCTGAATGAAGCCATCCGCGACATGAATGGCCGGCTGTTCCCGTTCAACTGGATCAAGCTGCTGTGGCGCATGAAAGTAAAGCGGCCCAGAACGGCGCGCATGCCGATGATGGGCGTGCGCAAGGCGCTGCAGGCCACCCCGGTCGGCGCGGCCATGGCGCTGTCGGTGACTCATTCGGTGCGCGAGTTCAATTTCTCGCGCGGCGTGGTGGACAGCGAACTGTCCTGGATCTTGGAACGCAATGACAAGGTGCGCCACGTGATCGAGATGGTGGGCGGCATCCCCTACAAGACCTACCGGGTCTACGAAAAGCCGCTCTAGAAGCTTTCCGGATAGAAGCCGTGAATAGCGCAGACCCGTTTCGCCAGCTTGCGGAACTTCGGATTGTGATGACCCCGCGCCGGGCCGGTTTCGTCCTGGTACAGATGAATTATCTCATGCGCCATGCTGGGATCAGCACATCGCTGGATTTCACCATGCCGGCGGAAATGGCGATTTCGCTGAAACCGTCATCACCCCGCGCCTTGCGGTGGCGACCACGGAAATGGCCGAAACGGTCCTTGGCGCCCATCACCCGGAACATCGCCTGGTCGGCATGCGGCAAGTTCCAGCGGCAGAAAGGCGGGCTGACGCGCAGATATTCATAGGCGTTTTCCAGCATTTCCGGGGTGAGGGTCAGGCGGGCCATGGCAGTCGCTAGATAGGGGCGGAAAGACAACGCACAAGGGAGCAAAATCTGCGCGCGGCGGGGCGTCACGGCTTGATTTTATTGGGTTTTTCCGCGCTATCGGTCTGCGGGAACAGCCGTTATAAGAACGTCGCAAAATCACGGGCCAAGGCGGCCTTTGGGGAGACATTTTGATGACACATGATCGTATGGCGGTGCTGCAGGGGATGATGAGCCAGGGCATGATCCCGGTCTTCTTCCATCACGATGTCGAGGTCTGCCTCAAGGTGATCCAGGCCTGCGCCAATGGGGGCGCCAAGTGCATCGAGTTCACCAACCGCGGCGACTTCGCGGCCAATATCTTCCTGGATGTTGCCCGTCATTTCGCCAAGGCCGATCCCAGCGTCATCATGGGCGTGGGCTCGATCGTGGATGCGCCGACCGCCGGACTGTTTATCGCCAATGGTGCCAAGTTCGTGGTGGGCCCGATCCTCAACGCCGACGTGGCCAAGGTCTGCAACCGTCGCAAGATTCCCTACAGCCCAGGCTGCGGCTCGGCCTCCGAAATTTCCGCCGCCGAAGAACTGGGCTGCGAGATCGTCAAGGTGTTCCCCGGCTCCAGCGTCGGCGGCCCCGAATTCGTCAAGAACGTGCTGGGCCCCATGCCTTGGACCCGCATCATGCCCACCGGCGGCGTCGATGCCTCGGAAGAATCGCTCAAGAAGTGGTTCGGCGCCGGCATCGTCGCCTGCGGCATCGGCTCGAACCTGATCACCAAGGAATTGCTGGCGGCCAAGGATTATGCCGGCATCGAAAAGAAGGTGGCCGAGACCATCGCCCTCATCAAGAAGATCCGGGGAAAGTAAGCCATGACCGACGTGTTGAAGATCCGCCCTGCCACCGACGTGAAGTGGGACTGCCTGTCGTTCGGCGAAGTGATGCTGCGCCTGGACCCCGGTTTCGGCCGCGTGCGTACCGCCCGCCAGTTCCAGGTATGGGAAGGCGGCGGCGAATACAATGTCGCCCGCGCCATGCGCAAATGCTGGGGCAAGCGCGCCAGCGTCGTCACCGCCTTGCCCAAGAATGATCTGGGCTGGCTGGTGGAGGACTTCATCTGCCAGGGCGGCGTGGACACCTCGCACATCATCTGGCGTGATTTCGACGGCCTGGGACGCAACACCCGCGTTGGCCTGAACTTCACGGAAAAGGGTTTCGGCATCCGCGCCGCCTTGGGCTGCTCGGACCGCGGCAACAGCGCCGCCTCGCAGATCAAGCCAGGCGAAGTAAACTGGGAAAAGATTTTCGGCGAGGAAGGCGTGCGCTGGTTCCATACCGGCGGCATCTTCGCGGCGCTGGCCCCCAACACTTCCGAAGCGGTGATCGAGGCGGTGGAATGCGCGCGCAAGTACGGCACCATCGTATCCTATGACCTGAATTACCGTGCCAGCCTGTGGAAGAGCCAGGGCGGCAAGGAAGGCGCCCAGAAGATCAACCGCCACATAGCCAAATATGTCGATGTGATGATCGGCAATGAGGAAGACTTCACCGCCTGTCTGGGCTTCGAAGTCGAAGGCCTGGACGAGCATATCTCGGCCATTGATCCGGCGAACTTCAAGAAGATGATCCAGACCGCCGTGAAGCAGTTCCCCAACTTCAAGGTCGCGGCAACCACTCTGCGCAACGCCAAGACGGCGAGCGTCAATGACTGGTCCGCCATCCTGTATGCCGGCGGCGAATTCTATCAGTCGATGATGCGCGAAAATCTTGAGATCTATGACCGCGTCGGCGGCGGCGATGGGTTCGCCAGCGGCCTCGCCTATGGCTTCCTGGAAGGCAAAGGCCCGCAGGCGGCGGTGGAATATGGCGCGGCGCACGGCGCGCTGGCCATGACCACGCCGGGCGACACGTCCATGGTCAATGTCTCGGAAGTCGAAGCGGTGATGAAGGGCAAGGGCGCCCGCGTCATCCGCTAGTTCCGCTCGTACTTGACGACCTCTTTCTGTCCGACCTGGGCGCTATAGACCGCGCCCTTGCCGTCGGCCCAGATGCCTTCGCCGCCGCTGGTGCTGCTGTTTTCCGGATCGGGCCAGGTGTCAGGAATGAAGTCGGTCACCACGCCGTCTTTGACGCTGCCGATGCGCACGCCGCGCTTCCAGCCGGGGTGGTGGCCGTAGCCATCCTTGGCCCGGGACTCCGAATCCGTGACGTACAGCTTGTCGTTGCGGTCGATCACGATGCCGCTGGGCCGGCCAAACTGGGTGAACTGGCCCAGGAACTTGCCGTCCTGGGTAAAGACCTGGATGCGGTTGTTGTCGCGGTCGCCGACATAGAGCCGGCCTTTGGAATCCATCGCCAGGCAGTGCGGTATGCCGAACTGGCCGGGCCCGGAGCCAGGCGCCCCCCACGCCTTGATGAACTTGCCGTTCTTGTCGAACTTGATGATCCGGGGATGGCCCTTGAAATCACTGGTATGGCCCTCGGCGACAAACAGGCTGCCGTCCGGCGCCACCAGCACCGCATTGGGGTCGGTGAAGCGGTCGGGCCCGCCGCCGGGCTCGCCGGGCTTGCCCAAGGTGCGCAGCAGCTTGCCGCTTGAATCGAATTCAAACACCGCATGGCCACCAACGCCCTTGCCGTCGGTCGGCTTGCCGTCCGCGATCCAGAGGTGATCCTGTTTGTCGATGGTGAGGCCGTGCGGGAACTGTAACAGACCGGCGCCGAACGCCTTGATGAAATTGCCGTTCCGGTCGAACTCCATCACCGGCGCAAGATTGCTGCCGATGCAGGTGTTGGCGGCGCAGCGGTCCACCACCCAGATGTTGCCTTTGCTGTCGCCTGTCACCGCGCTGGAGGCGCCCATGGCGCGGCCGGCCGGCATTTTGAAGAAGCCTTGCAGGGGGGCGTAGCGGTTGGTCGCCGGGTTGTGCTCGGCCCTGGGACTGTCGGCGGGCTGGGCCAGCGCAGCCATCGGCAGGACCAGCAAACTCAGGACGATGCGAATATTCATGAACGTCTCCCCAATCGCGCCACGATAGCAGCGGCCCGCGATTCCCCAAGCGGTCGCGTGACAGTACTATTACTTTTAAGAAAACAGCATTTTCCTCATTTCGGCGCAGGTTTTTGCGAGCAATTCGCAACACCGTCGCTATTTAAAAGCAAAATCCGGAAAAGGCTTGAACTCCCAAACCGCAATCATTCTAATCCGCGCCAAGCGGCCAACCGGTTGTCCGGTTGATGTTTTTTCCTGGAAAGGAATACAATGAAGATCAATCCCAAGAAGTGCGTCGCCTGCGGCAACTGCACCTATGTCTGCCCGATGGGCGCGATCTATATCGATCCCGAGCTCAAGCGCGCCACCATCAACCGCGACGAATGCGTCGAGTGCTATGCCTGCTACAACGGGTTGAGCAAGGAAGTGCTGCCGCCGTCGACCGTGCGCTTCGTGCGCCGGACCCTGGCGAACTTCCGCGTCCGCTTCGAGCCTGAGCCTGACGTGTGCCCCACCACCGCCTTCGAGCCCGACCAGCTGGAATGGCCGCGCGTCGTGCGCCGCGCCTTCTCCGACCCGCGCGTGCCCCATGAATCCACTGGCGTGTCCGGCCGCGGTACCGAAGAGGTAAAGACCAACGATGTCACCGACCGCGTCGGCATCGGCCAGGTCGGCTTCACCATCGAGCTGGGCCGCCCCGGCATCGGCGCCCGTTTCCGCGACTTCCAGGAAATGAGCCGCGAACTGGCCAAGGCCGGCGTGTCGTTCGAAAAGAACAACCCCATCACCACCCTGATGAGCAATGTCGAAACCGGCGATATCCGTCCCGACATCCTGAATGAAAAGGTGATGAGCGCCATCATCGAGATCAAGGTGGACGTGGCCCGCACCGAGGAAATCATCCGCATCATCTGGAGCGTGGAAAAGCGCATCAACACGCAGGTCGTGATCGGCGTGGGCGTGCGTTGCGACGCCGATGGCGAAGAAAACATCGTCCTGCCGATCCTGGAAAAGCTCGGCTACAACCCCCAGCGCGCCAAGACCAATATCGGTCTGGGCCGCAAGGTAATCCGCGATCTGTCTGGCGCCGCTCCCGTGGCGCAGACCAAGGAAATGGTGACCGCATGACCAATACCCTGCATCGTTACGGCAAGGCCGAAAGCTTCGTTGACGACTACATCGTCTTTTCGCTGCCCGCCAAGTCCAAGGCGGCCGGCCAGAGCGGTGATGCACTGGCCGCGCAGAAGCGCTTCATGCAGATCGCGGCAGAATTCAGCCCCTGCAGCCTGGGCGACGCCCTGCATGGCGGATCGCTCCGTCCCACCAAAAGCAAGAGCATCTTTGGCCACTGGGGCAAGCGCAACAAGCCGAACTTCAAGAAGGTGCTGGAAGGCATGAGCAAGGCCGGCACCATGGCGGCGGTGTTCGACAGCCGGGACAAGGCGGAAGCCTTCGTCAAGCGCATCAAGGAAGAAGACCTGGGCCTGTCGGTCAACATCTCGTCTTCGATCGAGAATGCCAAGAATGCCTGCAAATTCGCCGGCATTCCGCGCCACTCGGTGGCCTATTCGCTGGGCTTCGAGGAAGTGGGCGACAACACCCCGGGCAAGCAGGCCATCATGCTTTCCACCATGTGTGGCCACGGCATGCTGTCCATCAATCTGGCGCAGAAGATGATGAGCT
>CAIUTH010000370.1 GCA_903902075.1 uncultured Alphaproteobacteria bacterium | reverse complement strand
TGTATCGTGGAAAGTGGAATCGCCGCAGACCGCCGGCGATTTTTCCGCCAGCTGCTTCTTCTTCGCCCGCGAACTGCGCAAGCATGTGAAAGTGCCGGTCGGCCTGATCACCGCCGCCTGGGGCGGCACGCGCGAACGCGGCTGGATCAGTCATCCGACCTTGCGCAAGTTCGGCTACTACAATGACGACCTGGACATGCTGGCACTCAACACGCGCGATCCGGCGGCCGCATCGCGCCGCTGGGATGTGGCCTGGGAAAACTGGTGGCGCGCCAACGGCAAGGACGAACCCTGGAGGGAAGATACCGCGTCCTGGACCGTGGCGCCGAAGGATCTGGGGCCGTGGGGCGTGTGGCCGGGATTGTCATTGCCCGAGGGCAGCGCCGAAGCCGGCGTCGGCTTTGTCGGCCAGATGTGGCTGTCCACGCATGTCACGCTGACAGCGGCGCAGGCGGCACTGCCCGCCACCCTGGCGCTGGGCAAGGCGTCCGAGGAAGAGAAAAGCTGGGTTAATGGCGTGGGCGTGGGCGGCAGTTCGCTGGATCCGGATGCACGTCATGCGCTGCCACGCGGTCTGCTGCATGCCGGCGACAACACGGTCACCGTCAATGTGTTCTGCAGCTGGAAGAATTGCGGCCTGTCGGGACCGGCGGAAAGCCGCGCGATTGTGCTGGGCGGCGGCAGCAAAGTGCTGCTGGACCAGGACTGGCGCTACAAGACGGTGGACACGCTGATCGCGCCGCAGATTCCCTGGGGCCCGATGCACGGCATCGGGCTGCAATATAACGGCATGATCGCGCCCATCGGATCGTATGGCGTCAAAGGCGCGATCTGGTACCAGGGCGAATCCAATCTGTACTTCGCCAAACATTATCAGGAAGGCCTCACCGCCCTGATGGCGGACTGGCGGGCGCAGTTCGGCGCCGGCCTGCCCTTCCTGATAGTGCAAATTCCAAATTACGGGCCAGTTCCGACCGCGCCCACGGAGTCGCTATGGTCGGATGTGCGCGAAGCCCAGCGCAAATCCGTGGAAGCCGACAAGAATGCAGCGCTGGTGGTGGCGTTCGATATCGGCGATGCCAGGAACCTGCATCCGCCGAACAAGCAGGAAATCGGCTACCGCCTGTCCATCGCGGCACGGCACCAGATCTATGGCGAAACACTTGCGCCATCGGGCGCGCGCGCGATGTCGGCAAAGCGCAACGGCGATGCGGTGACCGTGTCGTTCCGCGACGTGACCGGATTGCTCGCCGCCTATAACGGCCCGCCCAATGCGTTTGAGCTGTGCGATGCCAAGTCCTGCCGCCGGGCGCAGGCGAGCCTGTCTGGAAATTCGGTGACTCTGACGGGCAGCGGAAACCGGGTGCGCTACTGCTGGGGTGACAGTCCGGTCTGTACCCTGACGGATGCAACCAATCTTCCGGCCGGGCCGTTCGAACTGCCGATAGAATGAAAAAGGCGCGGAGATTTCTCTCCGCGCCTTTTCTTTGACTTCGATCAGATCAACCCATGTGGGCCAGGACGGCCAACAGCAGCAGCGCCACGATGTTGGTGATCTTGATCATCGGATTGACGGCCGGACCCGCGGTATCCTTGTAGGGATCGCCGACCGTGTCACCGGTCACCGCGGCCTTGTGGGCTTCACTGCCCTTGCCGCCGTGATGGCCGTCCTCGATGTACTTCTTGGCATTGTCCCAGGCGCCGCCGCCCGAGGTCATGGAGACCGCCACGAACAGGCCGGTGACGATCACGCCCATCAGCATGGCGCCGACAGCGTTGAAGGCCTGGGTCTTGCCCGCAATCCAGTTCACCAGCACGAACAGGACGATGGGCGAGAACACCGGCAGCATGGACGGGATCACCATTTCCTTGATGGCGGCCTTGGTCAGCAGGTCCACGGCGCGGGCATAGTTGGGCTTCTGGGTGCCCTGCATGATGCCCGGCATTTCGCGGAACTGCTTGCGCACTTCCTCGACCACCGCACCGGCCGCGCGGCCCACCGCCGTCAT
>CAIUTH010000369.1 GCA_903902075.1 uncultured Alphaproteobacteria bacterium | reverse complement strand
CGGTCGCCAAACCGCGCCGGAGGAGTGGCGCTGGGTCACCGGTCCGCGCGACGCGGCAAGGGCGTCTTGTTCTGGCGCGGCGACGAACAGGGCGCGGCGCAGGGCAGGCATTATGCCAACTGGATGTCGAGCGCCTTCCAGCATGGCGGCAAGTGGGACGTCGGCAAAGTGTGCTGCGTTTTGATCTTTTCCTATGGCGTGCCGCAGTTCTCCGCCTCGCTGGGCGACGGCAACGACGATGAGCATGTCGCCGGCTATGTGGTGGAGTTCGGCGGCTGACCCGTAAAGGCTGGCCCCAGGGGGCGCAGCCGCATGCCTTTGGCCAGATGCCGCCAGGGAAAATCGGCGGGATCGGCCAGCAGGGGGCCCGGGGCCTTGGCCACCAGCACTGCCTCGGCAATGGGCTGGAAGTCGGCGCGGAAATGCACCGAACTTTTATTGACCAGGATTTTCATCCGCTCCGGCTCGACCCCGGCCATGCGATACAGGTTGCGGTCCAGCATCTGGTCCTTGTGGCTGCTGACCACCACTTGCACCCCGCCCAGCGATAGCCGCGCCGTCGGTCCCACATCGGTCTGCTTGCCGTGCATCATGGGGCCGCCATAGATGCAGCGCCCGTCGCTGAGCTGTTCGACGCGGAAGGTGGCGGCCAGCGGGGCATCACCGCCCGATTGCCCACCCAGCGCGATGGAGATGTCGCGGCCCGCCCCCGCCTGGTGCGCGGCAACGGCGGCATCCGGATCGACCATCAGGCCCAGCGCGGCGCCCTCTGCGCCACATTCCACCAGCGCCCGCAGCATGCCGGTGGTGTTGGAATCGCCGCCGCCGCCCGGATTGTCCTGGGTATCGGCGATCACCACCGGGCGCGAAGCGGTGGCGGCGATGCGCATGGCCTGGCGTACCGCGTCATGGGGCGCCAATAGCGGCACCACCCAATCGCCTTCGCGCGCCACGATCCCGCCGGCAAGCGCGTCCACCGCGCCGGTGATCCTGGCAGCGTCCGCGCCATAGCCCCACACCACGCCGCCGCATTCGGAAAAATCCGCCGCCGGGAATCCGGGTGCGAAGGACATGTGCAGATTGTCCATCTGCTCGGCACCCGCAAGCGCGTGATAAACACCGCGCGCCGGCTCCACTAGGGTGCACATGCCGTTAATGGGAATCAGGAAGGGCAGGCGCCGCGCGGCCTGCGCCAGTTTCTCCCCGCGCTGCATCAGGATGTTTAGCAGGCCCGCGGCGCGTTCACCCGCTTCCGCCATGTCTTCATGCGGATAGGTGCGATAGGCCACCAGTGCATCGGCGGTCTGCAGCATTTTTGCGGTGACATTGGCATGCAGGTCAAGGCTGGCGACGATGGGGATGCGCGGTCCCACGACGGTGCGCAGCGCCGCCAGCAACCGGCCTTCGCCGTCATCGTCGTGGCGGCACACCATGGCGCCGTGCAGGTCCAGATAGATGGCGTCGAAATCCTGGTCGCGGGCGGCGGCGATGATTGGACCGGCGATGCGCTCGAAAGCATCCTCTTCGACATGCGCCGCCGGCGTGGCGCCCGCCCACAGGACCGGGATCAGGTCATGGCCGCGCATGGCGCGAATGAAACCGCCGATGGGAATGTTGACATCGCGCATCGCCAGCACGTCGGCGCCGTGCGCCATGGCGGGAAATGCGCCGCCCCGCACGAAATCGTCATAGCGTGTGGGGGTGGGTGCGAAGGTGTTGGTTTCGTGCTGAAAGCCCGCAATCAGGATGCGCATCCCGCAAAACTAGCACGCTGGCCTTGCCAGGCAAGTCTGGCGCGGCCCCGTGATTGGCCCCGCCGCCGGAGGTCCGGCGGCGGGGCTGTCACATCAGTTCCAGTCGCGATCGACCTTGTAGAAGGAATAGCTCTCATCCCGGATGGACGATCCGATGGTGCCGTCCTGCTTGGTCAGGTCCTTGAGATCATAGGCCGGCGCATTCTCCAGCCGGTCCTTGTCCAGGGGCACGACATAGCCGCCCTTGTCCTCGTCGAAGTCCAGCAGGGCCCACGGCACGGGATAGTATTTTTCCCCGATGCCCAACAGGCCGCCAAAGCCAAGGGCGGCGAACATGATCTGGTTGGACTGCTTGTCCAGCACCACGTCTTCTACGGTGCCGATCTTGTCGCCATTGTCGCTATAGACCGGGGTGCCTTTGACCTTGGATGCAAAAATGGCGCTGGTATGACCGGTGGTGGTCGTCATGGGTTCCTCATTGTGTTGGT
>CAIUTH010000368.1 GCA_903902075.1 uncultured Alphaproteobacteria bacterium | reverse complement strand
GGACGCGACGGCGACGGGCGCCGCAGCAGACGGCGGCGGGGCAGCGGAACCGGCGCTGGGCGGCGCATCGGCCGAAGGCGGAGCGTCACTGGCGGACGGCGGCGCATCGGCGCTGGCAATGGCCTGGCGCTGGGCCACGGCGTCCGTTGCGCTGGGCGGCGGGGCAGCTGCGTCGGTGCCGGCGCGCAGCGCTTCGGCGCTGTACTGGGCCTGGTTGCCGGCGGCTTGAACCTGCTGGGTGGCATTGGCCTGGGCGGCGGTGTCCGGCGCGGCGGGGCGGGTGGGAATGGCGGCCAGGTCGGGCGTGGTGGTGCTGGCGTCGGCGGCGGCCTGCTGGCTGGAATCAGTGGGGAACTGGCTGTCGGGCGTGTCGTCACCGGCGATCAGGCCGGTTGGGTCGAGATCGGAAATGGTCTGGCAACCGGCAGTTCCCATCGCAAGGGTGATCGCCAACGTCGCCATCACCAACGGACGCGCGTAAATCTTGGTCATGCCCAAAAAGCCCTTGTTCTCAACGCCGATCCCCCGGCCTGCGCGCAGCCTTGCGCGAGCGCCAACCAGCAGTCTGATATACCGCGCCCCGGCGCGCTGCGCCAGCGAAAGCAGATGTAATCCACGCCATCAATTGCGGTATTTGCGCCCGCCAGAGCCAAAGCAGAGGCGGCTTTTCGCGGCTTGCGGGTGTCACCGTGGCCGGGCTATCACAGTTTTGGAAAAGGCAATCCCGTGGCCCCCAAAGCTCCCGCTGCAGACGCTTCCGAATCGCTACCCGGCCTGAACGGCCAGGAATTCGCGCGCAACATGCTCACCGTGGGCATGAAGAGCCAGCAGCTGCTGCTGGATTTCGCCGCCCGCATGGGCAAGCGCGACGGACCGATCGATCCTCTGAACATCTCCGGCGCCATGATGGCGCTGGCCAAGGCGATGGGCGAAGACCGCGATGCGGTGCTCGCGGCGCAGACCCAGTGGTGGAACGATGTGATGACGCTGTGGGAATCCACGGCGCGGCGCATGCTGGGTGGTGAAGCCGCCGCGGTGGTGGAGCCTGCGGCGGGCGACCGCCGCTTCAAGGCCGAGGCGTGGCGCGAAAACGAAGTGTTCGATTTCATCAAGCAGAGCTATCTGCTGACCGCCAACGCCATGCAGGAGATGGTGGGCAAGCTGCACGGCCTAGACGAGAAGGAGCGCGGCCGCGTCGCCTTCTACACCCGCCAGTTCGCCGATGCCTTTGCGCCCACCAATTTCCCCCTCACCAACCCGGACGTGCTGAAGGCGACGCTGGCCTCCAACGGCGACAACCTGGTCAAGGGGCTGGACAATCTGCTGGCCGATATCGAGCGCGGCCAGGGCGAGCTGTCCATCCGCCAGTCGGCCGACGGCTTCACCATCGGCGAGAATATCGCCACCACGCCGGGCAAGGTGGTGTTCCGCAACCGGATCATGGAGTTGCTGCAATATTCTCCGGCCACGGATGAAGTCCATGAGCGGCCGCTGCTGATCTTTCCGCCCTGGATCAACAAGTTCTACATCATCGATCTGCGGCCCGAGAACAGCTTCGTCCGCTGGCTGGTGGGCCAAGGCTATACCGTATTCCTGGTCAGCTGGGTGAACCCCGATGCCAAGCTGGCCCAGGCCGGGTTCGAGGATTACATGCAGGACGGCATCTTCGCCGCCCTGGACGCGGTGGAAAAGGCCACGGGGGTCAAGGACCCCAACTGCGTCGGCTATTGCATCGGCGGCACCCTGCTCGCCTCCACCCTCGCCTACATGGCGGCCAAGAAGGATGACCGCATCCATTCGGCCACCTTCTGGGCGGCCCAGACCGATTTCAGCGAAGCGGGCGAACTGTCGGTGTTCGTGGACGAAGCCCAGCTAGAAGCCCTCAAGGCCAAGATGGACAGCGAGGGCGGCGTGCTTCCCGGCTCCAAGATGGCGGGCGCCTTCAACATGCTGCGCGCCAACGACCTGATCTGGTCGTTCGTGATCAACAATTACCTGCTCGGCAAACAGCCCATGCCGTTCGACCTGCTCTATTGGAACAGCGACACGACGCGGATGCCGGAGAAGCTGCACCTTTCCTACTTGCGCAATTGCTACAAGGAAAACGCCCTGGCACGCGGCAAGATGGAAATGGCGGGGGTGAAACTGGACCTGCACAAGGTGAAAGTGCCGGTCTATCTGCAGTCGGCCAGGGAAGATCACATCGCGCCGGCCAACTCGGTGTTCAAGTCCACCCAGCTGTTCGGCGGACCGGTGCGCTTCATCATCGCCGGTTCCGGCCATATTGCGGGAGTGATCAATCCGCCCGCGGCAAAAAAGTACCAGTACTGGACCAACGACAAGGGCGCCAAGGACATCGAAGCCTGGCGCAAGGGCGCGACCGATCATGCCGGTTCCTGGTGGCCGGATTGGGACCAGTGGCTGAGCAAGCTGTCCGGCAAGAAAATCCCGGCGCGCAAACCTGGCGATGGCGCGCTGAAAGTGATGGGCGATGCGCCCGGCACTTACGTCAAGGTCAAGGCGCAGTAATCAGCGGCTACGGCCGCTGATTGCGGTGTAGCGCGTCGCGCTCGCGCTGGTGGAAACGCCGTTGACGGAGCCATTGGGCTGGATCTGCATGATCTGGATCACATTGCCGCCGCTGCCGCCATCCTGGCTGCCGACGCCGCCGGACAGGTCCTGGATCACGATGCTTTCCGGCTCAACCGACTTGTCGAAGTCCAGCGAATGGGGTGGCAGGGTGGCTTCCTGCGCCAAACAGGGCGTGGCGAGGCCCGCCAACAGGATGCCGGTGAGTGAAACGGTGCGAATGGTCATAGGCCCTCCAAAACGAGACACCCGGATGTCCGGGAAATACGGCCAGCAAGCAGGGGGCATCTGCCGGCTGGCCCAATTTGAAACAATGGACGTTAGAATAATGGTGCTGGCAAAGATCGTCGCAATGCGCGTGCCAGGGAACCCGACCGCAACCGCCAATCAGTTAATGCGGCCCGGCATTAGCTTTTCGTTCTCGCCGCCGATCTGGTGGTAATAGCCCGGCCCTTCAGCGCCGTTCAGCCAGAAATCCTTGCGCGGATGGACCAGGAACATGTCGCCCTTGAGATTGTGGACATAACCCAGCCGCAGCACCGTGAGATAGCCGGCGGCGAAATCGGTCTCGCCGCACTGCCCGTCGATGCAGCGAAGCGCCACCGCCGTTTCCGGCAAGGCCAGATTGCGCGGCACCAGTGCGGGCGCGCCCGGCGAAGCGCAGCGCATGGACAGCGCCACAGCGCCCACCAGCGGCTTGGCCCAGCCGGCGTCGCCGCCCGGCACCGCCGCCAGCCACAGCGCGATGCGATTGCCGGTGACGCGGTACAGCAGAAAGCCCGCACCGCCCTTGTTGTTGCCGAAGTCGCGCACGACGAAGCCGAACGAACGCTTCTGCGGCGGAGTCATCACCACCGGCGCGCCGAAGGTCGTCTGCAGGTAATCCGATAGGAAGCGGTCCGGCGACGCACCATTCAGTTTCGCGGTCTTGTAGATGGCATGGGCAAAGCTCTCATTGGCCATGACATGGAACAGCGAATTGTCTTTGCTGTGGGCCGCCACCCGCCACAATTCGGGTGCGAAGACGTTGCACTGCCCTGCCCCCAATCCGCTCAACGCCAAAGGCCGGATGGTCGGGCCCAGATAGATGCGGCGTGACCAGGACGCATGGGCCGCCGGAAATGGTTGCGCGAAGATTTCCTTGGCCAGGGTGCGCGGCGGACGCACGGAGAACTTCTTGCCCACCGGCGGAGCGGCATCGAAGGTCAGGGACACATCGCGCGGATGCACTTCGCCCTTGGTGGTGTCGTACAGCGTAAGCGTGATGCGGTCGCCCGCGGCGCGCCTGCGCACCAGATCGGACGCCTGCCGCGCCGACTGGATGGAGACGCCGTCAATGGCCGACACCACTTCGCCCGCTGCGATCTTGGCTTTGTCGGCGGGACTGTCGTCCAGCACCGCCGCGATCTCGGCCCCGCCGCGTGCCAGCAAAGGCGTGCGGGCGGAGGCGGCCGGCGTCAGGGCGGAAAACTGCAATCCTGAAAATCCGCGCGGCCTGGGCGCACGGTGAATGGCGTACAGAACCACACCGGCGAACAGCACCAGCCCGACAGCGACCGAGACGATGATGCCTTTGAAGCCCATCCGTCCCCTTTAGCACAAACTAAAGGCCCGTGGTCTCCGGCAAACCAACCATGATATTCAGGTTCTGCACTGCAGCACCGCTGGCGCCCTTGCCCAGATTGTCGAACGCCGCGACCACCCGCGCCTGCCCGGCCTTTTCATTGCCAAAGACATACAGCGTCAGCCCGTTGCTTCCGGCCAGGATTTCCGCATCCAGGGTCTTGACCGCAGCGGCATCTTCCAGCGACGCCACCTTGACCAGCGGCCGTTCGGGATAGGCGCGTGCCAGCGCGGCATGGATGTCGCGCGGCGCCGGCTTGCCCGGCAGCGCCCAAAGCTGCAGCGGCACTTCCACCAGCATGCCGCGGAAGAAACGGCCCACGCTGGGCTCGAACAGGGGCGGATGCGCCAGGCCCGAATGCCTGGTCATTTCCGGGATATGCTTGTGCGTCAGGCCGAGCGCGTAAATGTGCATCACGCTTTCGGTATAGGTCGCGGCCGACTTGTCCTCGAACTCCGCGATCATCGCCTTGCCGCCGCCGGAATAGCCGGAGATGCCGTTGGCGGTGACGGGAAACTCGGCCGGCACCAGACCGGCGCGTACCAGCGGCGCTACGATCGACAAAAAGCCTGTGGCCCAGCAGCCGGGATTACTCACCCGCTTGGCCGACGCGATGCGGGCATAACCATCGGACTCCAGCTCAGGGAAACCATAGGTCCAGCCATCGGCGACGCGGTGGGCGGTGGACGCATCGATCACCCGCACATCGGGATTGTCGATCAGGCTGACCGCCTCGCGCGCCGCTTCGTCCGGCAGGCACAGGATCACCACATCGGCGCCGTTCAGCGCCGCCTTGCGGGCCGCCGGATCCTTGCGCTGCGCTTCCGGCAGCACCATGAGCGACAGTTCCTCGCGGCCGGCCAGCCGCTCGCGGATTTCCAGCCCGGTGGTACCGGCGGCGCCGTCTATGAAGATTTTCGCCTGTTTGCTCATCTGATTACCGTCAACATTGACACCAAGGACATGTGGCTTTTAGCTGATTTTGCTCTTCTAGGGGCGTGTCGATTTTCTGGTACGGTCCTGCACCGCGTGCAGGGGTATATAGGCCGCGCGGCCCGATAAGCCAGAGGCGCGGCCTGCACAGGGGGTAGCGTCATGGATCTGCAAGCCATTTTCGACAATTTCCGCCGCACGGTCACCGAGCATTATTTCGACATGAACGGCCGGGTGGGCCGTTCCCAGTTCTGGTACTTCGTGCTGGCCTATATCGCGGGCGCCATCGTCGCGGCGATCTTGCAGGCGGTGGTTTTCCTGCCCCTGGCCGCGCTCTACAACCTCGCCATGCTGCTGCCGTCCGCCGGCATGGGCGCGCGCCGTCTTCAGGATACCGGGCGCGACGGCAAGATCGTGTGGGCCTTCATCATCGTCGCCTTTATCTCCCAGCTCTTCGCGGCCATCACGCTGCTGGGCGCCATGTCGACGGGCTTCCTGTTCCTGGGACCGGCACTGGCGCTCAGCTGGCTGATCAGCCTTGCGTTGCTGGTGGTGTCGGTGGTGCTGATCTATTTCTGGTGCCAGCCCGGCGATCCGTTGCCCAATGCCTATGGCCCACCGCCGCCGGTGTTCGATCCGTCTCAGCGCGTTACGACGCCGCTTTAGCGGCGGCAGCAATCTGCTCTGACCACAAATGAAAACGGCGGCCTTGCGGGCCGCCGTTTTCGCATTTGCTCTTCGCAGCGCTTAGCGCTTGGAGAACTGGAAGCTGCGGCGCGCCTTCGGGCGGCCATACTTCTTGCGTTCCACCGCGCGCGGATCGCGGGTGAGGAAGCCACCGGGCTTCAGCACCGGGCGCAGGGTGGGTTCGTAGTTGACCAGCGCGCGGCTGATGCCGTGACGCACCGCGCCGGCCTGGCCGGAAAGGCCGCCGCCATTGACGGTGACGACCACGTCGAACTGGCCGTCACGGCCGGCCGCGATCAGCGGCTGGCGCAGGATCATGCGCAGGACGGGGCGGGCGAAATAGACGGTCTCGTCGCGGCCATTGACGGTGATCTTGCCGGTGCCCGGCTTGATCCAGACGCGGGCGACCGATTCCTTGCGGCGGCCGGTGGCATAGGCGCGGCCCTTGGAGTCGCGCTTGCTGTCGATCTTGGACGGGTCCACGGCTTCGGCGGTACGCGCCTTGATCAGCGTGGTCTTGAGTTCGGTGAACTTGTTTTCTTCGGCCATCTTAAGCTGCCTTCGTCTTATACTGGGTGTTCTTGGGGTTCATCGCGGCAACGTCCAGCACTTCGGCCTGCTGGGCCTCATGCGGATGCTCGCTGCCGGCATAGACGCGCAGGTTGGACATCTGGCGGCGGCCCAGCGGACCGCGCGGCACCATGCGTTCAACAGCCTTTTCCAGGATGCGCTCGGGGAACTTGCCTGCCATGATGGCGCCGGCGCTGCGCTCCTTGATGCCACCGATGTAACCGGTGTGGTGGTAGTACATCTTGTTCTTCAGCTTGTTGCCGGTCAGCACGACCTTGGCCGCGTTGATGACGATGATGTTGTCGCCGCAGTCCATGTGCGGGGTGTAGGTGACCTTGTGCTTGCCGCGCAGGCGCATGGCGATGATCGAGGCCAGGCGGCCCACGACCAAGCCGGTGGCGTCGATCACGACCCACTTCTTTTGGATCTCGGAGGCTTTCGCCGAGTAGGTTTTCATGGCGGGAATCCAGTGATTTCTGGGCGGCTTGTACGGACCGGGCGCCCCAAGGTCAACAAAATAGTAGAAATGACTGGGTTTTTCCGATGCGGTATCCTAATACCGCATGTTTTGGGCGATTGTATACTTGCCGTACCCCCAATTTGGGAGTTCGACTAGCCCTTCACGCCCAAGGCCACGCCAATGACGAGTCCCAATCCCAACAAAGCCAAGGCAAAACGATGAGGGCTGCTATATCGGCTGCTCTGGTGGCGCTCGCCTTGATAGTCCTTGCGGGATGCGCCCATCCGCCAACGATCTGCGATCCCCGATCTCCCAACGACGGAGAGCAGCACGATTGGGGCAAGTGCTGAATTATCGCTGCCATGCCGTTGGCTTTACGCCAGCCAATGAAGTCGGGACATTCCGGATCCCGATCTTAAAAGGTCTGCAAGGTCTGGGGCCCACGGTCGTTTGATGGAAAAGACCATCGCACAGACGCATGCCGAGTGGATCACGCACGGCAACATTTCCCGGCTGCGCTACGCGCTGGACCTGGAGAAAGACGCCGGCCGACGCACCTGGCTCGAGGGCTTGCTGCAGGAGCAGCTCACTCTGGCCGCTCCCGCCATCTAGGCCCGGAACGCAAACAGTTCGGCATCCCGCGCCGGGCGGCCCCTGATCAGGCCCGGCATCAGTTGCACCGCGATCATGGAATAGATCGTGCCGTTGCCGCCAAAGCCCATCACCGTGAAGCAATGCGGCATGCCGGGCACCGCATCGATGATGGGAAGCCCCTCGCTGCTTTCGCCGAAGGCGCCGGCCCATGTGTGGGTCCATTGCGGATTCAGTCCCGGCAGCCGCCGGCCGGTCTTCTGCGCCTGCGTCCAGGCCTTTATACCGAGCATGCCGGCGCGGTAGCTGGGACTGCCCAGATCGGTATCCTCGTCGCCGACGCGTTCATTGTGGCGGCTCAGCGCCTCGGCCATGAAGGCGCCGGAGCACGATGGCGACATCGCATTTGAGCGATGCGCAAGGCATGCGTCGCAAGCTGGAGATGGCTTATGTCGCTCCAGACCGAACGGCCGGTGCGCATGCGCTTTTCGGGGGTGAGTGCAATCGTGTCGGTCATGGGAGTATCAGCCAACGCTTTCATGACGGCATTGTTCCGGCCCGGTCGGGGCACTACATTCCGTGCATGAACGCCCCCACTGCCCCGCCCCTGCTGCTGACCGCCCATACCGGCGGGGTGCTGCGGCTGATCCTGAACCGCCCCAACGCCCGCAACGCCCTGTCGTCGGAGCTGATTGCGTCGCTGAAATCGGCGCTCGACAGCGCCGCGGCCGACAATGCCACCCGCGTGATCGTGATTGCTGCCGAGGGGCCGGTGTTTTCGTCAGGCCATGACTTGAAAGAACTGGCCCGCCACCGTGCCGATGGCGATGCCGGGCGCGCCGCCTATGCCGCCCTCTTCACCCAATGCTCCGACATGATGCAGGCCATCGTGCGCAACCCCAAGCCGGTGATCGCCCAGGTTCAGGGCATCGCCACCGCCGCCGGTTGCCAACTGGTGGCCAGCTGCGACCTGGCGGTGGCTTCGAGTGCGGCACGCTTTGCCACGCCCGGCGTGGATATCGGCCTGTTCTGCTCCACCCCCATGGTGGCCCTGTCGCGCAACATCGGCCGCAAGGCGGCGATGGAGATGTTGCTGACCGGCGAAATGGTGGACGGCGACAAGGCGGTGCAGATCGGCCTGATCAACAAGGTGGTGGCGCCCGAAAATCTGGAAGACGAAGTCCTGCTGATCGCACGCAAGATCGCCTCCAAGCCGCGCGGCACTTTGAAGATCGGCAAGGAAGCATTTTATCGCCAGCTGGAGATGCCGCTGGCCGAAGCCTACGCCTGTGCCAGCCAGGTGATGACGCAGAACATGCTGGAGGGCGAAGCCTGCGAGGGCATCAGCGCCTTTCTGGAAAAAAGGACGCCGAAGTGGCCGAGCTAGCGTTGCCGCAATATCCCGATACGCTGATCAAGCAGATCCTGCGCACGGTGAAGACCATCGCCATGGTCGGCGCCAGCGGTAATGACATTCGTCCCTCCTATTTCGCCATGATGTATCTGCTGAACAAGGGATACAAAGTGATCCCGGTGAATCCGGGCATGGCGGGCAAGGAAATCCTGGGCCAGAAAGTCTATGCGTCGCTGAAGGACGTCCCTGCCCCGGTGGACATGGTCGATATCTTCCGCGAGGCCAAATACGCCCCCGACATCGCGCGCGAAACGGTGGCCGAGATGGACCGGCTGGGCATCAAGGTGCTGTGGATGCAGCTCAGCGTTATCAGCCCGGAAGCCGAGAAGATCGCCCAGGATGCCGGGTTGACGGTGGTGATGAACCGCTGCCCCAAGATCGAGCATGGCCGCTTCTCCGGCGAGATCGGCTGGATGGGCATCAACCGGCGTGTGATCGACAATCGCAAGCCGCTGCTTTTCGGCAAGGGCGGAAGCCTGAAGAACGCATAAATTCAAAGCGGGGTATGGTGATGGTACGTTTGTGGATTTGGGGCTTGCTCGCGGCTGCTTGCGCACTCGTTCCAGCTAACGCCCGCACCTTCTATACCGCCAGCGGCACCTGCGATGGTTATCCCCGCGCCGGCATCAAAATGGCGCCGGGTTTCTGCGCCGGGATCATCGTCGCCCCGCCGGCCACCGATTTCGAAGGCCGCACCGTCCTTTTGCCGCGCGTGCTGATGTCGCTGAAGGGCACCAGGGACTTCCTGCTCACCGATATGGGCAAATGGAACAGCGCCGGCGGCAAGGTCTTTCGCATCAGCGCCGAACCGGGCAAGCCCACGGTCGTCACGCCCCTGCTTGCCGACCTCTACATGCCGCACGGCATGGCGTATGGCCCGGGCGGCAAGGTCTATGTCAACGAACAGGGCCGCATCTTCCGCTTTGATCCCTTTGCCACCGATCCCAAGGCCACCATCGAAACCGTGATCGCCGACGCGCCGGACACGCGCAAGCGTTTCAACTTCCATCCCTTGTCCAGCTTCCTGTTCGACACCAACAACGACATGCTCGTGTCGGTGGGGGCGCCGTCCGACCAGTGCCTGGTCGGGGTGCCGTCCAGCAAGGACGGCCCGCCGGACGGCGACAAGTTCTGCAACCAGTCGGAAGGCGACTATCTGGCGGCCGGCATCCGCCGCTACAAATATCTGGGCGACGGCAAATGGGAGCCCACTTTCACCGTGATGGCGCACGGCCTGCGCAATTCGGTGGCGATGGCGCGTCACAAGTCCGGCACCTTGCTGCAGGCGGAGAACAGTGTGGACTTCGCGCCCGCCGACACACCCTTCGAGGAATTCAATGTGCTGATACAGGGCGCCCATTATGGCTGGCCCTATTGCTATGACATGCACGGCACCAACCCGGTCTGGGGGCCGAAGCAGGTGTTTGACTGCAACAGCAGCGCCTATACGCCGCCGGTGCGGCTGCTGCCACCGCACAGCGCCCCGCTCAGCATGCTGTATTATGACGGCAGGATGTTTCCCGAGCTCAAGGGCAAGCTGATTCTGTCGATGCATGGCTACCGGGTCGCCGGCGCCCGCATCGGCGCCTTCACGGTCGATGCCAAGGGCGTACCCGTGCTGACGCCGAATGCCCATTATGACGCTTACGCAGTGGAGAATGGCGATGAGACCGTCAGCCTGCCCTATCCCGGACCGGCGTCAGTGCCACTTTTGCTCACGCCAGGCTGGAATAATGTGGATGGCAGCCATCCCAAGGGTTCACCCCTGGGGCTGGCGGTGGCCCCGGATGGCGCCATCTGGGTGGCGGAAAACAACAACGCCACTGTCTTGCGCATCGCGCGCGACCGGCCCTAACGTCGGGGCATGTCTCTCGATAACGCGTCCATGACGATCTATGGCGACTCCATCTCGGGCAACTGCCTGAAGGTGAAGTTCGTCGCCGACCGGCTGGGCCTGCCCTATGACTGGGTCGAGGTCAGCGTGCTGAAAGGCGAGACGCGCACGCCGGAATTCCTGGGGATGAACCCGGCCGGCCAGGTACCGGTGGTGGTGTTCGCCGATGATGGTCCGCTTGCCCAGTCCAACGCCATCATGCTGCACCTGGCGCAGAATACCGACCTGATCCCAGAAGATGCTTTCGACCGCGCCCTGATGTTCCAGTGGCTGTTCTGGGAACAGTATTCCCACGAGACCGCCATCGCGGTGCTGCGCTTCCATCGCTTCTATCTGAAGAAGACCGAAGACCAGATCGATCCCGCCCTGCCCGGCAAATGCGCCAGGGTATTGGCGTTGATGAACAGCCATCTTGAGACGCGCCAATATTTCGTGGGCAGCAAACTGTCACTGGCCGATGTCGCGCTGGTCGCTTATACCCGCTTCAGCCATCAGGCGGGGCTGGACCTGAAACAGTATCCCCATGTCCGCACATGGGTGCGCCGGATCGAAGACGAACTCAACATCGAACACGCGGAGCCGTAACATGGCCGAATATGGATTCAACACTTTGGCGGTCCATGCCGGAGCCCAGCCCGATCCCGCCACTGGCGCGCGCGCGACGCCGATCTACCAGACCACCGCCTTTGTTTTCGAGGACGCCGATCACGCCGCGGCCCTGTTCAACCTGCAGGTGTTCGGCAACGTCTATACGCGGTTGATGAATCCCACCAATGCGGTCCTGGAGGAAAAGGTGGCGGCACTGGAAAATGGCCGTGCGGGCCTCGCCTGTGCCAGTGGCCATGCCGCCCAGCTCCTGACCTTCCACACCTTGATGAGCCCCGGCGACGAGATCGTGTCGGCGCGCCAGCTGTATGGCGGCTCCATCAACCAGTTCAACCAGAGCTTCGCCAAGTTCGACTGGCGGGTGAAATGGGCCGACACCACCAATCCCGACAGTTTCAAGCCGCTGATCACCGACAAGACCAAGGCGATCTATGCCGAAAGCATCGCCAACCCGGGCGGGCTGATCACCGACATCGAGGCGCTGGCCAAAATCGCCCATGACGCCGGCGTGCCGTTGATTATCGACAACACGTTGGCCTCGCCCTACCTGATCCGCCCCATCGAATGGGGTGCCGACATCGTCCTTCATTCCGCCACCAAGTTCCTGGGCGGGCATGGCAACTCCATGGCGGGCGTCATTGTGGATGGCGGCAAGTTCGACTGGGGCAGCGGGAAATTCCCCACCCTGTCCGAGCCCAATCCCTCCTATCACGGCATGCGGATGTGGGAGACCTTCGGCGACATGGCCTTCGCCATCACCACCCGCGTCTTTGCCTTGCGCGACCTGGGACCTGCACTTTCGCCCATGAACGCGTTCCTGGTTCTGACCGGCGCCGAAACCTTGCCGCTGCGGATGCAGCGGCATTGCGACAATGCCCTGGTGATCGCCAAATGGCTGAAGGCCAATCCCAAGGTGGAATGGGTGAATTATGCCGGTCTGCCGGACAATGCGTCCTAGAAGCTGCCCCAGAAATATTGCCCCAAGGGCGCAGGCAGCGTGTTCACCTTCGGTCTCAAGGGCGGCTATGAGGCCGGCATCAAGCTGGTCAACAGCGTCAAGCTGTTCAGCCATGTGGCCAATATCGGCGATACGCGCAGCCTGATCATCCACCCCGCCTCCACCACCCATCGCCAATTGTCCGACGAGGACCGCGCCAAGGCGGGCGCCGGCAATGACGTGGTGCGGCTGAGCATTGGCATCGAAGACAGCGCCGACATCATCGCTGACCTGGAGCAGGCGCTGGCGTGACGTTCTGGCGGCTGGGGGCGATGTTGTTTCTGTCATTCGTGGCCGCCGCACAGGCGGACACGCTGACCCTGCGTATCAAGTCGGACGATGGGCAGATTCAGTTCTTCAAAGGCCGCAAAAAACTGAGCGATTCACAATTGAATCAGCTCTGCGCCGCTGCGAAGGCGCGCAAGGATGAGATTGAATTCCAGAGAGAGAAAATGACGGCCAACGACGCACTGGCCTCCATTCTCAAGGAAGCCCAGTGCCTGGGCGCCACGCGCAGCGGGACTATCCAGCGCGAGCCGGAGCCGAAATCCGCAGTTCGTAAGCATGCCAAACCGCGGCACAGAGCAAAAGCGCGGCGGTAACCTGGTGCAGCGCCGCCAGGCCCTGGGGCGCCTGCATCATCAAGGTGGCGACACCCAGGAAGATCTGGAAGGCGGTGACGATACCAACCGCCTTGCCGCTGGCCTTGGCATAGCCAGACAGCTTGAAGCTGCTGACGGTGATGAAAGCGGCAACGCCTGCGACGATGTAAGCGCCGATGCGGTGATCGAACTGGGCCAGACCCGGATTTTCAAAGAAGTTGATCCACCAGGGCGCGGAGAAAAACGGGTCTTCCGGAAACACCCCGCCATTCATGTCCGGCCAGGTGTTGTAGATCAGCCCGGCATGCAGACCAGCGACCAGCGCGCCCAGCAGCATCTGAAAGTAAACAAGTGCAACGAAAGCGAAGCCGCGCTTGGTCCCTCCGGCGTCACTTCGCTCCGCGTCCGAT
>CAIUTH010000367.1 GCA_903902075.1 uncultured Alphaproteobacteria bacterium | reverse complement strand
GAGACGGTGGATACCAAGATCGTCACCGAGGATTTCGGGGCCACCCTGTTCCATATGGGCCAAAATGGCGTGAATAGGACGCGCGGCGCCATGACCGCCAGCCAGGTTTCGGCCGGACGCAAGAACGGGTTGGTGCTGGAGATCTACGGCACCAGGGGCGGTGCCACCTGGCGCCAGGAAACGCCGGAGGAGTTGTGGCTGGGCCATCGCGATGCGCCCAACCAGGTACTGATGAAGGACCCTTCCCTGCTGAGCGAACATGCCCGCAGCTTCGCCGATTATCCCGGCGGCCATGCCGAAGGTTATCCCGACACCCACAAGCAGCTGTATCGGCGCTTTTATGCCTCGATCAGCGATGCGTCACTGACCCCGGATTATCCGCAGTTCGCCGACGGGCTGCGGCAGATGAAAATTCTGGATGCCGAATTGGCCAGCCACAAATCCCGCGCCTGGGTGGACATCGCTACCAGCTAAGCTGGATCAGCGAGACAGCATGGCGCGGCATGTCGGTGGTGATCTTCACCGTACCGCTTTGCGCGGTCATCCAGCGCGGCGATTCCAGAAGCTGGAGCCCGGCCTTGGCTTTCAGTTCGGCGATTTGTTCGGGGCCGGGCTTCTGCGGCGAGCCCATCGCCTTCCACAGCGTGTAGACATTGGAGTGGGTATCGTCGATCCGGTAATGCGTCACCAGCACCCGCGAAGCGGATTTGGGCAGGCCGGCCACTGCCATACTGACCGGCGCGGACGCGTCGCTTTTCTCCTCGTCATGGTAATTCCACAGCATCACTGCCGCTTCGCGGGTGCTTGCGGTAGCCAGTGCGTCAATATCGGGCACAGCCCCGACGCCATTTGCCAACTTGGCGTCCAGCGGCACAGCACCATCGCTGACTGCTGAAACGCGATTGCCTTTCATCAGCGCCGCCATGCGGAAGAAATTCAGCACCGGCTTGTCGATGGTGTTGGTGGAGAGCGAGCGGAAGCCTTCGAAATAATCCTTGTTCTCGAACTCGAACGACCAGCTCAGCATGGAAATCAGGTTGGCCTTGCGGCGCGCCTCCAGATCCAGCAACCCTTTATAGGCGGCCGCGGTGTAGGACGGATATAGCGTGCCGTTGCGATAGCCGTTGGCCGGATTGACCTTCATGGAACAGGCGGCGCAGCCTTCCGGGTCCGCCTCGCTCAGGATGATCGGCAGCTTCGCCATGCCGTGCCGCGCCACGATCTCGAATCCCTTGTCCACATCGTTTAGTTCCTTGGCCAGGCCCATCGTGACCGCGCCATTCTGGATGCGCGGCTGGCCCTTGGCATGGAAGGAAATGAAATCCAGCGGCACCTTGGCAGCGGTGACATGGCCCAGAAAGTCATCCAGGAATTTGTAGGCCCTGGGATTGCCCGGTCCCGTGGTGGCGGGCCCGCCGACGATCGCGCCCGGCAGCGCCGCGCGGACGCCGGCAACCGCGGAATCGTAAAGCCGCCAATATTGCTCCGGCGTGCCGTGCCAGTAATCGATGTCCGGCTCGTTCCACACTTCGAAATACCAGCCGCGGACCGTCTGCGCGCCATAGCGCTGGACCAGATGCGCCGTCACCACCCGCACCAGTTCCTGCCACTTGGCATAATCCTTAGGCGGCGCCTGTACGCTGCCCGAGGTGGTGCGGCCGGGATAGTGCACCTGATAGTCGTTGGTGCCGCTGGTCAGGTCTTTGGGCATGAAGCCCAGTTCCACCATCGGCACCACCCCGGCAGCTTTGTATTCGTCGAAGATGCCGTTCAGGATGGTGAAGTCGTAAATCGGCTTGCCACTCGCGTCTTCGCGATAGACGTTGGTGGAGCTCCATTTCAGCTCCGGCGTGCCGTCGCCAGTCGTTAGCAGATGATGCGCCCGCACATACACCGGCACGGGGCTGAGGTCGTGCAGCTCGCGCAGCAAAATCTTGCCGTCATGGCCGGTCGTGAAATTCGCTTCGTCATAGCCGAACCAGGCATAGACCGGCCGGTAGGGCGCCAGTTTGTGGGCCAAGTCCACCTTGATGCTGACCGGCTGTGCCAGTGCGCCGCCACAAGCCAGCATCGCGGCCAGCACCAAAGACTGAAGTCGCATGACCCCTCCCGTTCGCGTCTGTCGCGCGTATAGGCGGCCATGCTAGCCTGCGCCCAGGGAAGAATCGCCATGAAAATGACGTTGATTTTGCTGCTTGGCTTGCTGGCACCGGCGATGGCCGCGCCGCCGAGCTATCCAGACTGGGCCTATGCCGTGCCCACGCCGCAGAATGAGGCGATCGCGCCCAAGGATGACGGTACCAAGTTTACCCTGCCCGGCGCTGCCGGTCCGTTCACCCGCGGCCAGACGGCCGGCGCAGGCCACACCCCGCCCGCCGACTGGTATCCGGGCGATCATCCATCCATGCCGAAAATTATCGCCGCGGGCGATGCAGCGCGCGGCATCACCGCCTGTACCGGTTGCCACTATCCCAATGGCAAGGGCCGGCCGCAGAACGCCAATATCGCCGGACTGAACGCCGACTATCTCGCCCGCCAGTTGCGGGAGTTCAAATCGGGCGCACGCCGCAGCGCCGAGCCGCGCAAGAAGAACGCCCAGCAGATGGTGGACTTCGCCAAGGCCATGACCGAGGCGGAGATCGCGGAGGCGGCGGCTTATTACGCGTCCCTGCCCCCGACCGTGCCGATCAAGGTGGTGCAGACGGCGACTGTGCCGCAGATGCGCAGCCAGGAAGGCATGTGGCTGCCCCATGAAAGCGGCGCGCACGAGCCCATCGACATGCGCATCATCGAGACGCCCGCCGATGTGGACCGTGAACAGTTGCGCGATCCGCATGCCGGCTTCATCGCCTATGTTCCGCGCGGCACCCTCGCAAAGGGCAAGCGGATGGCCACAAAGCTGGGCTGCGCCGGGTGCCATGGCGAAGGACTGAAGGGCGCCGATGCCCCGGGCATTGCCGGCCGCTCGCCCAGTTACCTGGCGCGGCAATTGTACGACTTCCAGCAAGGCGCGCGGCATGGCGAAATGGCGGCGGCGATGCAGCCCATCGTCGCCAGGCTGAGCGCCGCCGATATCGTCAACCTCACGGCCTATGCCGCATCTCTTCCGGTGAAATAATGACCAAACCTGTGGTGGCGATCACTTTCGGCGACGCGTCCGGCATCGGGCCGGAACTGGTGGCGAAATTCCTGACCCGCCCCGAAATCTCTGCGGCGCAGATTGTGCTGGTGGGCGATGCCTGGGTTTGGGCGCAGGGGCAGAAAATCGCAGGCGTGTCGCCGCCCGTGAAGATCATCAAGGATTGGTCCGAAGCGCGGGTCGGCGATGGCACGCCAATGCTGCTGCAAATGGATACCATAGCCGAAAGCGACATCACGCAAGGCCAAGTCACGGCGGCAGCGGGACGCGGCGCGCGCGCGGCCCTCACCGCCTGCCTGGATGCG
>CAIUTH010000366.1 GCA_903902075.1 uncultured Alphaproteobacteria bacterium | reverse complement strand
GATCTACTCGCCAAACGCGAGCTGGACGGTTTTGTGGTGCCGCACAGCGACCAGCATATGGGCGAGTATCTGCCCGCCTATGCCGAGCGGCTGGCCTGGCTGACCTCTTTCACCGGATCAGCCGGCGCCGCCGTGGTGCTGAAGGACAAGGCGGCGGTGTTCGTGGACGGCCGCTATACCCTGCAAGTCCGCAACCAGACCGACACCAGCCTGTTCGAGCCGCGCGACCTGGTCGTCGAAGGCCCGCAGGGCTGGATACCCGACAACCTGCCCAAGGGCGCCAAGCTGGGCTACGATCCCTGGCTGCACACACAGCATGGCGTGATGCATCTGAAAGCCGCCGTCGACAAGGCCGGCGGCAGGTTGGTGGCGGTGGACACCAATCCCATCGACGCGGTGTGGAGCGACCAGCCTGCCCCGCCCATCAGCCCCGCCAAACCGCATGCGCACAATCTGGCCGGCGAGCAGAGCGATGCCAAGCGCCTGCGCCTGGGCGACGGGTTGAAGAAAGCCGGCGCCGATGCCGCGATCATTACGTTGGCGGATTCGGTCTGCTGGCTGCTGAACATTCGCGGCAGCGACGTGCCGCACACGCCCTTCACGTTGGCCTTCGCCATCCTGCATGAGGATGGCGGCGCCGACCTGTTCCTGGACCCCGCCAAGCGCACGCCCGAACTGCTGGCGCATCTTGGAAACTCGGTACAGGTGCATGAACCCGGCGCCTTCGCCGCCGCGCTGGATGCGATGAAGGGCAAGAGCGTGCTGGTGGACCCGTCGACCGCCGCCGCCGCCATCTTCGACCGCCTGACCAGGGCGGGTGCGAAAATCCGCCAGGGGGCCGATCCCTGCCAGCTGCCCAAGGCCTGCAAGAACAGCCTCGAAATCGAAGGCATGCGCAAGGCCCATATCCGCGACGGCGCGGCACTGGCGCGTTACCTGGCCTGGTTCGAGACCAACGCTGCCGGCGGCACCCTGACCGAGATCGACGCCGCCGAGACTTTGGAAGGTTTCCGCCGCGCCACCGGCGTGCTCAGCGACGTGTCGTTCGACACGATTTCGGGCGCGGGCAGCAACGGCGCCATCGTGCATTACCGGGTGACGCGCTCCACCAACCGCACCATCAATCCGGGCGAGATGTTCCTGCTGGACAGCGGCGCGCAATATCCCGACGGCACCACCGACGTCACCCGCACCATCGTGGTGGGGCAGTCCACCGCCGAAATGCGCGACCGTTTCACCCGCGTGCTGAAAGGCCATATCGCCCTGGCCACCGCGCGCTTCCCCGACGGCACCATCGGCATGCAGCTTGATTCATTTGCCCGCCGCCCGCTGTGGGAAGCCGGGCTGGATTACGATCATGGCACCGGCCATGGCGTCGGCTCCTACCTGTCGGTGCATGAAGGCCCGCAGAACATCTCCAAGAAGCCGGTGATGCAGGCGCTGAAGCCCGGCATGGTCTGTTCCAACGAACCAGGCTTCTACAAGACCGGTGCCTTCGGCATCCGCATCGAGAACCTCGTCGTCGTCACCCAACCAGAAGACCTGGGCGGCGAACGCAAGATGATGGGCTTCGAAACCATCACCCTGGTGCCCATCGACCTCAATCTTGTGGAATCGTCATTGCTGACCGATGCAGAGCGCGGCTGGCTGAACCTCTATCACGCCCGCGTGCGCGACGTGATCGGACCCTTGGTGGGCGAAGACACCCACAAGTGGCTGGATAAAGCCACGCGCAGTATTTAAGCGCCGATCAGTTTCAACCAGGCATCTTCGTCCATCACCTGGACATTGTGCTTCTGCGCGTCCTTCAGCTTGGAGCCCGCGCCCGGACCCGCCACCACGATGTCGGTCTTGGCCGAAACCGAGCCTGAGACCTTCGCGCCCAGGCTTTCGGCCCGCGCCTTGGCTTCCTGGCGGGTCATCTTTTCCAAGGTGCCGGTGAACACCACCGTCTTGCCCGAAACGGGCGAGGATTTCGCCGGCGCCGCCATGTCGGTGACGGTCAGCCATTCCAGCAGCAGCCCCAGCGCCTTCACATTGTGCGGCTCGGTGAAGAAGTCATGGATGGCTTCGGCGACCACCCCGCCAATTCCTTCGATGTGCTGCAGTTCTTCCAGCGCATCGTCCCCGGTCATGCCCGCCAGAAAAGCCTCCAGGTTCAGGTAGCGCCGCGCCAGCAGCCGCGCGGTGGTTTCGCCGACATGGCGGATGCCCAGCGCGTTGATCAGCCGATCCAGCGGAATCGTGCGGCGGCGCTCGATCGCGGCCATCAGGTTTTCGACCTGTTTGCCCTCGCCTTCGTCCTTCTTCTTGGCCTTGGTCTTGACCGCATCCTTGCCTTCGGCAGAACGGCGCTCCTCGCTGAGGGCGGCGCGATGTTCGGCGAGCACCTTGGCGACCTTTTCAGGTTTCTGCGTCAGGGCGAAAATGTCGGCAGGCTCTTTCAGCAAACCCTTGTCATGGAACAGCTCGATCAGCGTGCCGCCCAGCCCTTCAATGTCGAACTGGTCGCGGCCAACAAAATATTTCAGCCGCTCCACTGTCTGGGCATCGCACACCAGCCCGCCAGTGCAGCGCCGGTCCACGTCCATCTTGCCGGTCTTTTCGTCCACTTCGCGCACGGCATGGCTGCCGCAAACCGGACACTTGTCGGGAAATTTGTAGGGCTTGGCGCCCTTGGGCCGCTTGTCCTCGATCACCCGCAGGATTTGCGGGATCACATCGCCGGCGCGCTGGATCACCACCGTGTCGCCGATGCGGGCGTCCAGCCGCCCGATCTCGTCTTCATTGTGCAAGGTGGCGTTCTGCACCACCACGCCGCCCACCGTGACAGGCTTCAGCCGCGCCACCGGCGCCAGCTTGCCCGTGCGGCCAACCTGGATCTCGATGTCTTCCAGCACAGTTTCGGCCTGTTCGGCGGGGAATTTGTGGGCGGTGGCCCAGCGCGGGCTGCGGCTGACAAAACCCAGCCGCTCCTGCAAATCCAGCCGGTCCACCTTGTAGACCACCCCGTCAATGTCATAGCCCAGCCGGGCGCGCTTGCTTTCAATGTCGCGATAGAATTTCAGAACGTCCTTCAGCGTCTCGCAGCGCCGCACCAACGGATTGACGACAAAACCATAGCTTTCAAACCTTTCCAGCATGCCGCTCTGGGTCTTGGCCGGCATCTCGCTGATCTCGCCCCAGGTATAGGCAAAGAAATTCAGCGCGCGGGCAGCGGTGATCGAGGGAGCGAGCTGGCGCACCGAACCGGCGGCCGAATTGCGCGGATTGGCATAGACCGGCTTGCCGTCCTTTTCCTGCCGCTTGTTCAGCGCCTCGAACGCCTTGTGGGTCATATAGACCTCGCCGCGCACTTCCAGCACCGCCGGCGGATTGCCTTTCAATAGCAGCGGAATGTCGGAGATGGTGCGCAGGTTCGCGGTGATGTCCTCGCCTTCCTGGCCGTCGCCGCGGGTGGCGCCCTGCACCAGCACGCCGTTCTCATAGCGCAAGGATGCAGAGAGCCCGTCGATCTTGGGCTCGGCGGTGACGGTAATGTCTTCGTCTTCCTTCAGGCCCAGAAAGCGGCGGACCCGGCCGAGAAAATCGGCCACATCCTCGTCGCTGAACGCATTGTCCAGCGACAGCATGGGCACGCGGTGCGTGACCTTGGCGAATTTCTCCGACGCCTTCGCCCCGACGCTGTGGCTGGGGCTGTCGGCCCGCACCAAAAGCGGATAACGCGCTTCGATCTCGGCATTGCGCCGGCGCAGGGCATCATAGTGGGCATCGCTGATTTCCGGCGCGTCCGCACCATGATAGGCGCGGTCGTGGCGGGCGATCTCCTTCGCCAGCCGGTCGAGCTCCTTCTCGGCCTCGGCGGAGGTCAGCTTGTCGACGGCCTTGCTGCTCATGCCCGCTTGCGCGCTTTTTTGGCAGGCGTGGCGGCTTCCGCCATCAGCCGCTTGGCGGCGGCGCGGGCTTCGGCGGTGACATTGGCGCCCGACAGCATGCGGGCGATTTCTTCCAGCCGCTCATCGTCGTTCAGCAATTCGATCTTGGTCTTGTCCTTGGCGCGGGAAATGCGGAAATGCCGCGCCGCCCGGGCCGCCACCTGCGGCGAATGGGTGACCAGCAGGACCTGGGTGGTTTCGGCCAGGCGCTGCAGCCGCTCGCCCACCGCATCGGCCACCGCCCCGCCCACGCCGCGGTCCACTTCATCGAACACCATGGCAGCAGGGGACGAGACCTGCGACAGCGCCACTTTCAGCGCCAGCGAGAAGCGCGCCAGCTCACCGCCCGAAGCGATCTTGGTCAGGCTGCCAAAGGCCGCGCCTTCCACCGTGGCGACTTCGAAGGCGATTCTTTCAAGCCCCGTGGTCAGCCCTTTGTCGTCCTCCAGCTTTTCCAGCGCCACGCGGAACTTGGCATGGCCCAGTTTCAGAGGCGTCAGTTCGCCGGCAACGGCAGCTTCCAGCTTTTTGACGGCGCCTTCGCGCGACCTGGACAGTTTGCGCGCGGCCGTCAGATACGCCTCGCGGGTGGCCGCAACCGTGGCCTCCGCCTGTTTCATCTGGCCGCCGCCGGCGCTCAGCGCATCCTGCTTGGCCGCATAGTCGTCGCGCAGGGCCGGCAACTGATCCGGCGTCACGCCATATTTGCGCGCCAGCGCCCGCAGTGCGAACAGCCGTTCTTCCTTTTTCTCCAGCGCGCCGGTGTCGCTGTCCAGCCGGGACAGCAGCGAATCCAGTTCCCGCCGCGCGTCCTCGGCCAGGGCGTAAGCCTGTTCCAGCGCGGTCTCGGCCGGGGCAGCGATCTTGCGCGCCTCTTCGTTCATGCGCGAAAGTTTTTTAAGCGCCTGGGCGAGGCCCGTCTGTGCCCCGCGATCCCCCGACAGGGATTCCAGCGCCGAGGACACTTCCTCCACGATCCGCGCCGCATTCATCATCAGCGCCCGCTCACCGGCCAGGCTTTCTTCCTCGCCCGCCTGCGGATCGAAATCGGACAATTCGCTGGCGGCGGCGCGGACGAACTCGGCTTCGGCCTGGGCGCGGGCGGCCAGCGTCTTCAGCTCTTCCAGCGCGGTGCGGGCAGCCGACCATTCGGCGAACAGCGCCGCCACGGTCTGCGCATCGCCGTTCAAGCCGCCAAACCCGTCCAGCAACGCGCGATGGGTTGCAGTATCGAACAGGCCCCGGTCATCCTGCTGGCCGTGCACTTCCAGCAGCAGGCTGCCCAGGTCCTTCAGCAGGCCCACGCCCACCGCTTCGTCATTGATAAAAGCGCGGCTGCGGCCATCGGCGGCCAGGGTCCGGCGCAGCACGATCTCGCCGCCGGCTTCCATCGCCTGTTCGCGCAGCAGGCCGAAGGCGGGATGATTTTTCTCCGGCTCGAACACGGCGGTGGCCGAACCCTGGCTGGCACCGGCCCGCACGCTGGCGCGGCCACGGCCGCCGACCGCCAGGCCCAGACTGTCCAGAAGGATGGATTTGCCCGCGCCGGTTTCGCCCGTCAGCACGTTCAGGCCTGGCGCGAATTCCAGCGCCGCCTGCTCGATCAGCACGATGTCACGGATGGTCAGTGCCGCGAGCATTTTTTTCCGAATCGTTCAGAGGACCCGGCGGAAAGCCTTACTGATCCACGAGCCTTTGTCTTCACTGGGGCGCAAATTGCGGCCCTTGATGATGTTATAGGCGTTCTTGTACCAGCCGGAACCCGGATAATTCTTGCCTAGGACGGCGGCGGCGGTCTGCGCCTCGCTGTCCAGGCCCAGGCTGTAATAGGCCTCGCAGATGCGCTCCAGCGCCTCGGCGATCTGGGGCGTGGTCTGGTACTGGTCTATCACGGTGCGGAAGCGGTTGATAGCGCCGATGAAATCGCCGCGCGACAGGTAATAGCGGCCCACCGCCATTTCCTTGCCCGCCAGGTGATCGTTGGTCAGGTCGATCTTCAGTGTCGCGTCGCGGGCATATTCGGTGTCGGGAAAACGCTGCACCACGTCCTGCAACGCCACCAGCGCGCCTTCGGTGTTGGACTGGTCGCGGCCGATATCCACGATCTGCTCATACAGCGAAATCGCCTTGATATAGAAGGCATAGGCCACTTCGTTGCTGCCCGGATGCAGCGAGATATACTGGTCGGCGGTGGCGATGGCGCCGGTGTAATTGTTGGACTGGTAGGAGCAGAAGGCGCTGATCAGCATGGCGCGGCGCGCCCACACCGAATAGGGATGCTGGCGGTCCACCTCGTTGAAAGAGGCCGCGCACAGGTCCCAGGCGCCGGCCCCGATCGCGCGCCAGCCATCGGCATAGATCTGCT
>CAIUTH010000365.1 GCA_903902075.1 uncultured Alphaproteobacteria bacterium | reverse complement strand
CGATGCCGCGCACGACAAGGCCGCCTGGTTCAATTTCGGTCCCGAGACCGACACCCGCATCCGCAAGATGTGGACCCGTCCGGTCGAATTCACCGGCGCCGAAAAGCGCGCCGCCCGCCGCGCTTAAAAAGCCTTCAGTTCTTTGCGATAGCGCGCGGCGTTGGCGAGATAGGTCTGTGCCGAAACTTCCAGCCCCTGAATCTGATCGGCCGTGAGATCGCGCATGGCCTTGGCCGGTGTGCCCAGGATCAGCTTGCCGTCCTCGAACACCTTGCCCTCGGTTACCAGGGCGCCGGCGCCAACCAGGCTGCGCGCCCCGATGCGCGCGCGGTTGAGCAGCACCGCTCCCATGCCGATCAACGAATGGTCTCTCACCTCCGCGCTATGCACGATGACGCGGTGGCCGATGGTGACCCCGCGCCCGATGGTCACGGGCTGTCCCGGATCGGCGTGAATGATGCTATGATCCTGCACATTCGAGTCTGGCCCGATTGTGATCCACTCGTTATCGCCGCGCAGCACCGCGCCGAACCAGATGCTCGCACCCTTCAGCAATCGCACTTTTCCGATTACCGCGGCATCGGGCGCAATCCAGCAATCATCGGCGATCTGCGGCTCTGCACCATTCAGGGCGTAAATCGGCATAGAGTTTCATCCACGTTGTTGCGTCGCGAGAAATTCATACACTGCGGCGCAAAAAAGACGATACCCTGAAGTCAGGCGGTTTGATTCGCCTGATTATGGGGGAAAACGGCACTGGTGCTTCTCGCACTGCGTTCGCCAACGGAATCTAGGGCCGGTTCGCCGGGCAGCCCCTCCCCTTCGTTCACACCCACATTTCACATCACCATCGGGAGTATCTATGGCCAAGCGCTCCATGCGTTCGAAGTCGCGTGACTCTGCATTTGCTCAGCAAAATGTGCACCCGCTTTTTCCCAGCCGTTCCGGTCATGGTGCCGGCTGGACACCGCATGATCCCGATGGCCAATTCCGAGACCGAAAATACGTAAAAAACATCCGGGCGATGAGCCCGGCGCAGCAGCAATTCATGGACGCCGTCGACACCCAGAGCGTGGTGCTGGCGCTGGGCCCGGCGGGCACCGGCAAGACCTATCTGGCCATCGCCAAGGCGGTGGAAGCGCTGGAAGCCGGCAAAGTGACCCGCATCGTGCTGTCGCGTCCGGCGGTGGAAGCGGGCGAGAGCCTGGGCTTTCTGCCCGGCGACCTGCAGGAGAAGCTGGCGCCCTACCTGCGCCCGCTTTACGACGCCCTGACAGAGCGTCTGGGCACCAAGCGGCTCAAGGCGATGCTGGCCGACGGCATCATCGAGATCGCGCCGGTGGCCTATATGCGCGGCCGAACCCTCAGCGAATGTTTTGTGGTGATCGATGAGGCGCAGAATTGCACCTACACCCAGATCAAGATGCTGCTGACACGGCTGGGCTGGCGCTCGACCATGGTGTTGACCGGCGATCCGGACCAGACCGATCTTCTGCCCGGCATTTCCGGCCTGGCCGATATCGCCGCAAAGTTGGACCCGCTACCGGACATTCCGGTGGTGCGGCTGGCGGAAGGCGACATTGTCCGCCATCCGCTCGTGGCCTCGATGCTCACGGTACTTTAGAGACAGAAAAGCGCGGGCCAACCAGCCCGCGCTTTTTCCTATATCGCGATCTCTACCAAAATCGCGCCCAGCATGAACGACCAATAGGCCGCCAGGCCCAGCGCAAAGCCGTATGCGGTGCGGCTGCATTCCTTCTTGCGGAAGGAGCGCGTGGAATTGTCCACCAGCACGCTGGGACCGGCCAGCAGCATTACCCCGTAATAGGTATAGGTCGCGGCGCGTGTTTCCGGCTTGGTCTTCGCGATCAGGCGATAGACGTTCGCGGTGATGCCCGACAGGGTCAGGCCTCCCGCCAGCGAGAACAGCAACAACAGAATATTTCGCATGCCCCGGGTCCTTTTAGCCTTTCCGCATCAGCAGTGACTGGACAGCCGCCTTCACCTTGGCCTGGGGCTCAGCCTGGTGGAGTTCGGCCGCCACGGCCCGCCAGCGCGGGCTCAGGGACGGCATATGGCCGGTGATCAGGGCGATAAGGACCATCGCCGTGCCGGCTCTGAGGAGATGTGACATGTCCCGAAATGACGCGAATTGATGTTTCCGTGTCACGCGTCGCAAGAATTGGGCAACCCGGTCCGGCACACCTCCGCGGCGCCGTGCTCCCGGTGTTAGGCTTGCCGGATGGGGAGCCTTGGCGACCGCGACGAAATCCACCGCCATTCCGGCTGGCTGATCCCGGCCGGCTTCTTCATGGCCATCGTGGCGCTGTCGGGCCTGTTCCTGGGCTGGTACCTGCGGCCCGGCCCCAAGGCGCCCGCCGCGCCCACCGGCCGCTCCACCATGGTACAGGTCACGGTGCGCGGCACCGCCTTCACCATTCCCGCCAACTATATGGAAAGCTCGGCGGCGCGCGCCGGGGGCGAACTGGATTCCCTGGCGCTGTCGGCGCTGTTCCCATCCTGGCGCGGCTATTCGGATGCCGATGCACGGCTGTTCACCGGCAATGCGCCGGATTCGCCGGTCATCCGCCTGTCGCTGCGCGGCGATCCCAACAACCTGGACGAAGAGGCGCGGCTGCAGCGCATCTACATGCCCTATATCGAGAACCGCAAAGGCGCAGCCGGACCGTTCGGATTGACCCAATATGGCTTCGGCAAAGATTCGGGGTATGAGCGCAACGACCTGTTCGCTGGGCACGGCGACAAGGGGTTGGTGCTGCTGTTGTGCGAGCGGGCTGCGGCCGACCTGCCCAGTCCCAACTGCCTGGCGGTCGACAAGCCGCTGGCCAGGAATCTGAGCTTCTCCTACCGCTTCAAGCGCGCCTATCTGGCGCGCTGGCAGGAAGTCTCCGCCGGCACTGATGCATTGATCGCGAAATTCCGGAAGTCGTAATTAGCCGCGCGTGGCGGGCGCTTCGGGCAGGTCCATATCCAGGATCGCCATGTTGAAGGCATAGGAGACTTCGCCGTCTTCCTCGTCCTTGAACAACACGCCAACGAATTCGCCGTTGATGTGCATTTCGACCGAATCCGGCTGCTTGGGACGTTCCACGATGGTGATCGTGTCCAGCCGGAACAGGTTGCGCAGGTATTTTTCCAGGCGCCAGATTTCGCTGCGGGTCACGGCCGTTTCCTTATCAATTGGACGGCCCCAAGTCGCATGTGGCGACAGAACCGTCAAGGTTCCCTGCTTCGCGCCGCACTTGGTCGCGCGCCGCTGCGG
>CAIUTH010000364.1 GCA_903902075.1 uncultured Alphaproteobacteria bacterium | reverse complement strand
GGCGGATCTAGGTCGAAGACCCGGATCAGGCTGTCATAGCCGTTCAGCGTTTCGTCTTCCTCCTTGCCTTGCAGTCGCCACGACGTGCCCAGCAGCGCCAGGCAGGACTGGTCATGCGGCGCCCGGCGCAGGCCGGCCTGGCAAAAGCTTTCGGCTTTTTGCGGATCGCCCGCCATCAGCGCCGCCGCCGCCGCGCCGCTGAATGCGCCGATATTGACACCGCCGCGGCTCAGCAGGTTCTCGAAGGCGGCCACCGCATCGCCATGCCGGCCCATCAGGGAAAGGCTATTGGCCCAACCCGCCGACGCCGCGGGATCCAGCGAATCCCGCGTCAGGAGGCTGCTGTAGATCTGCTCGGCTTCGGATCCGCGTTTTTGCAGCGCCAGCATGCTGGCCTTGCCCAGGAGAATTTCGCGGGTCTGCGGCGCCCAGTCATAAGAGGTCAGATACTGGTCTTTGCGGCCCAGGCGATAGAGCAGGCTGTTATAGGCCAGGTGCAAATAGGCATCGGCCGGATTGCGCGCCAGGAGGCGCTCGTACAGCCGCAAGCAATCATCGAACCGGCCCAGCTGATGCAGGATGTCGATGCGGCGATTGTCCAGGTTGGGCAATTCGGGCGCCAGAACTTGGGTACGCTCCAGGCTTTCCAGCGCCTCGGCATGCTTGTTTTGACTGCCCAGTACAATCGACAGGTTGTTGTGAATGGCGGCCTCGAGCTTGGGATCCCGCGCATGGGACAAAGCCTTGCGCAGCGGCGCTTCGGCTTCCGCCATCTGTCCGGTCTCGGCCAGCACCGAACCCAGGGCGATATAGCCGTCCACATTCTCAGGATGCGCGCGCAGCAGCTTGCGGTAAGTGGCCTGGGTATCGTCCGGCCGCCCCAGCTTGCGCTGCGCCATGCCCAGCGAAAGATAGGCGTCCGCCGCGTTCGGTTCCTTCTTGATGGCGGCAAGGAAAGCCGCTGCGGCCGGTTCAAACTGCCCCATACTGGCCAGCGCAGTGCCATGGAAAAATGCAAAGCGTCCTAGGCGGGGTTCGAGCGCGCGTGCGCGCTCGAACAGGGATGCAGCCTCGGCAAACTGTCCTTGCTGCAGGCGGATGGCGCCCACCAGCGGCACCAACTCATCGCTGATCCGCAAGGCGATCAGCGGCCGCACCAGTTCATCGGCAGCTGCGGTGTTGCCGGCCTGCAGCAACTGCCAGCCCGCGGCAAGTGCTTGCTTGATATTGGGGCCGATCATGGTTCGGCTTGATCCGACGCTGGCCGAGCCGCGCAGCAAAGGCCGGCAAGTAGCGCAAGGGCAATGTCGGCCGGCAAGATTCCCACCTTCTTCCTTCCAACCCAACGAATTTTGGGGCTGTATACACTTGCGACGCGGCGTCTTGGCTGGAACAGCCGCCAGATTTCCAAAGCAGAATGGCACGTCGCGCTGGTTCCGAGAAGGTGATTGCGGCGCACCATCAAGCGTCCGAAGTGGCTTTGGCCCATGCTGTGGGCAACAAAGTAGAGGCCGCATACAGGCGTGGCGACCTAATCGAAAAGCGCCTGTTGATGATGGCGGATTGGGCGACGTTATGCGCCAAACCCGAAGTTGGAGCGGTCGTCACCTTGCATCAGGGCCTTAAAATGGTCGGCTAACCTAATCCCTGATTGGCGGCGCGGGAATGTCCGCTTTAGGGGGCACAAAGCGGACATTCGCCCGCCCTTGGCTGAATGGCCGCTTTTGACCCAAAGCGGACATTCGCAACAATTGAGAACAAAGGTCAAAACGAATGGAAAATCGTGCCAGCAAAGACGATCTAGGCCGAGTATCCCCTCAGCAGGATCAGTATGGGCTCAGCTGCTCACCGTGACAGATCAAAATTGATGAGATTTTTAGCTGCCAGCTTTTGTAGCACGTCCGTGTTGATGCCTTTAGTGGCTTTCAGCTCATCGATATTAGTGAATGCACGTCCAGATCGCCGTGTG
>CAIUTH010000363.1 GCA_903902075.1 uncultured Alphaproteobacteria bacterium | reverse complement strand
CGTCACGCCCGACGGCAAGTCGCTGCTGATCGATACCGGCAATCCGGACGTCAGCCGCGCCACCGGCGACCATCCCAGCTCCGAGCGCATCGTGGCGGCGGCGAACGCGCTGGGCGTCAAGAAGATCGATTACCTGCTGACCACCCATTATCACGGCGACCATATCGGCGGCTTTGAAGGACTGCTCAAGCGCATTCCCATCGGCACGGTGATCGACCATGGCGAAAACCGCGAGACCAAGGCCTCGCCCGCGCCCAATGCGCCGGAAATCGACATGAAGAATCCGCCGCCCGGCTCCAGCGAATTCGGTTATCGCCATTATCTCGAGTTGATCGGCAAGCGGCCGCATATCGTGGCCAGGCCGGGCCAGGTGTTTCACATCGGCGGCATGACCGTCACCATCGTCATGGCCGACGCCAAGCCCATTGCCAAGCCGCTTCCTGGCGCGGGGCAGGCCAATCCGTCGTGTGCGGGCATGGAAGCCATGGCCAACAATGGCGGCGAGGAAAATGCGCGTTCCACCGCCTCGGTGATTTCTTGGGGCAAGACCAAGATCGCGGCGTTTGGCGACCTGACCTGGGACCGGGAAAAGGATCTGTTCTGTCCCACCGATCGGGTCGGCAAGGTGGATGTGTATCTGGCCACCCATCACGGCACCGGCCTGTCGGGCAGCCCGGCGGCGGTCAATGCCCTGGCGCCGGTGGTGGCGATCGTCGGCAACTCCGCCCGCAAGGGCGCCGATGCCGAGCGGATGAAGACCATCAAGGCCAGCCCGCGCATCCAGGGTGTCTGGCAGCTTCACACAACGACGGTGGCCGCCGACATCAATGGCCCGGCCGAGATGATCGCCAATGAAAGCACCGACCAGGCCAGGGACAAGTTCTTCGGGTTGCGCCTGCGCATCCAGAAGAATGGCGAGATCACGGTCATCAATGAGCGCAATGGATTCAACAAGACCTATGGGGCGAAATAACATGATCCGCAAAACACTTGGCGCCGCGCTGCTGGCTTCCGCCCTGACTGTGCCTTCGCTGGCAGCCGAAGGCACCTTGAAGATTGTGTCCATTGATGTGGAAGGCGGCGGCGGCACGCTGTTCGTCACGCCGGAAGGCAAGTCGCTGCTGATCGATTCCGGCTGGCCGGGCGGGGCGGGGCTGCTGCCGTCGCCCGATGGTGCCAAGAACAGCGCCGACCGCATCGCGGCGGCGGCCAGGAAGCTGGGTCTGTCGAAGATCGATTATGTGATCACCACTCACTATCACATGGACCATGTCGGCGGTATCCAGGAGCTGGTCGCACGCATTCCGGTCGATACCTTCATCGACCACGGCCCCAATGCCGAACATCTCAAGCCCGGCGAAGTGGTGCCGCCCGATCTGGCGGGTGGTGCGCCGGACCAGCTCTATCCGAAATATCTGGAGACCATAAAGGGCCACAAGCACATCGTCGCCAAGGCGGGGCAATTGATCCCAATCGGCTCCATGACCGACACCATCGTCTCCAGCGACGGCGTGGTGCTGTCCAAGCCGCTGGCGGGCGCGGGCCAGAAGATTGCCGCCTGCGATACGGCGGAAAGCAAAAGCACCAAGGATGTCGGCGGCGAGGAGAACCGGCGTTCGGTGGCTTTGCTGCTGCGCTTCGGCAAGGTCTCCATCGCCATGTTCGGCGACCTGAGCTGGGACAAGGAGCGCGAGCTGTCCTGTCCCATCGGCAAGCTGGGCCATGTCAATCTGCTGATCGTCACCCAGCATGGCTCGGTGATCAGCAGCAACCCGGCCTCCATCGCCGACATGCATCCCGATATCGCCCTGATGGGGTCGGGCGGCAAGAAGGGCGGCGACGCCGATCCCATCAAGGTGGTGAAGGCTTCGCCGGGCCTGATGGGTTTCTGGCAGACGCATGAAAGCTTCGCCCATCCCGAATGGAGCGGCGACAAGAACATGATCGCCAATCTCAATCCGTCCGCCGCGGCGGTGGCGGCCCATGCCAAGCAGATGTTCACTTCGCCGCCCGACCAGGGTTATGCGATCCATGCCGAGATCACCAAGGACGGCAAGGTCACCATGACCAACGACCGCAACGGCTTCAGCAAGACCTATCAGGTCAAGTAGACGGCAGGATGAACTGGCCGCCGGCGTCGCGTTCCAGCGGCCGCGCCCATTTGATCGCGCCGCAGGGCAGGGCGCCGTACAGGTGTGGGAAATCCTGGTTGCGGGATTGCGAGAATTCCCAGCGCAGCTTGTCGCCCAGCGCTTCGGCGGCAACCGCGACCAATGTCAGATCATCCTGGCCCGCATAATAAAGTCGCAGCGTCTTGGGCAGTTGTGCGGCCGTGGAGAAATGCAGGAAGCCGTCGGCCCGGTCATGGGCCGAGCCGTGATAGTCGCCGCTTTCGGCCTCCCATTCGGCGCGCGGCACGATCTTAAATATGAGGTCAGTCATCGCCGCCGCTGCGCAAGCGCCAGCCGCCTTCGGTCTTGCGATACGCAATGAAGATGAAGACACCGACGGTGACGGCGATGCCCAGGACCATCCAGAGCGCGCGTATCATGTTGTCGCGGATCGCCGGGCCCAGCAACACCACACCGAAGAGGCAGAGGCAGATGACAATCGTCAGCGTCCACCCCTGCCACGTGTTGGGCGTGGCGCCGTAACCGAACGTCTTCTGCCGGAACCAGTAGCGCGACATCAGGCAGCCTGTGCTGTTCCGCCGACCGTCAGGCCGTCCAGCCGCAAGGTCGGCTGGCCCACGCCCACCGGCACGCTCTGGCCATTCTTGCCGCAGGTGCCGATGCCGGTGTCCAGCTTCATGTCATTGCCGATCATGGACACGCGCGTCAGCGACTCCGGCCCCGAACCGATCAGGGTCGCGCCCTTGATCGGTGCGCCCAGCTTGCCGTCCTCGATCTGGTAGGCCTCGGTGCAGCTGAAGACGAACTTGCCGTTGGTGATGTCCACCTGGCCGCCGCCGAAATTGCTGGCATAGATGCCCTTCTTCACGCTGGACAGGATTTCCGCCGGGTCCTTGTCGCCGCCCAGCATGTAGGTGTTGGTCATGCGCGGCATCACGGGTGAGGCATAAGACTGGCGGCGGCCGTTGCCGGTCGCGGCCACGCCCATCAGCCGGGCATTCTGCCGGTCCTGCATATAGCCTTTGAGGATGCCATCCTCGATCAGAACGGTGCGGTGGGTCGGGGTGCCTTCATCATCGATGGACAGTGAACCGCGCCGGCCATCGATGGTGCCGTCATCCACCACCGTGACGCCGGGCGCCGCCACGCGCTGGCCCAGCAATCCGGCGAATGCGCTCGTCTTCTTGCGGTTGAAGTCGCCTTCCAGCCCGTGGCCGATGGCTTCGTGCAACAGGATGCCGGGCCAGCCTGGTCCCAGCACCACCGTCATCTCGCCGGCAGGAGCAGGGATGGAGGAGAGATTGACCAGCGCCTGGCGCAGCGCCTCGTCGATGGCGCCCTGCCAGTAGTCGGGATCCAGATAGGTTTCGTAACTGCCCCGGCCGCCGCCGCCGAAGCTGCCGCTTTCCTGGCGGCCGTCTTTTTCCACCACCACAGAGACATTGAGCCGGACCAGGGGACGGATGTCGGAATAGGTCTCGCCGCCGGCGCGGATGATCTCGATGCGCTGCCATTCGCCCGACAGGCTGGCCGACACCTGGCGTACCCGGCTGTCCTTGGCGCGGGCATAGGCGTTCATTTCTTCCAGCAGCTTGACCTTCTTCTCAAAGCCCGCGGTCTGCAGCGGATCGATGTCGG
>CAIUTH010000362.1 GCA_903902075.1 uncultured Alphaproteobacteria bacterium | reverse complement strand
TAGGTCTTGCCCGGCAGATCGTCCAGCCGGTCATTCTCCAGCGCTTCCAGATGATCCTTGCGGATCTTCAGCGCGCGCGACACCGCGGCGATCTCGTCACCCCGGCGCAGCCGCGCCGCGCGCAAATCCTGGCCCACGCTTTCCAGCGGACTTTCGCTGTCGCCCGAGATTTCACGCAAGTGGATACGGCGGCGGCTGGCGCCGTCCTTGTCTCCCACTCCGTCATTCTCCAGGGTCATTTGAATCAGCTTGGTCATGAGGTGGCACTCAGCGCGCCTTGCCCCCAGCAGGCCCAGCGCAGCTAAATATCTGTGGTTTCTACCTTATCCGATCAAGGGGAGCCGGGACAACCGCTGCACCGCAAAAAGTCCGGTATGGGGCGGAACTCGGGGAAAAACCGCTATTTCAGGACGATTCCACGCTCCGCGGCGAAGGCGGTCAGCCGGGTCCGCAAGCTGTGGTCGGTCCGGTTGCACAGCCGGTCCACGAAAGCGGCCACTTCGCCCAATTGCATGCTTCGAATCATCATCTTGATGGGTCCGATCTGTCCCGGCTGCATGGACAGCGTCCGCAGGCCCAGGCCCAGCAGCGCCATGGCATCCAGCGGGCGCCCCGCCATCTCCCCGCACAGGGACAGGTCGCCCGAATTCTCCGCCGCGCTTTGCACGATCAGCCGGATCAGGGTGAGCGAGGCGGGATTGAGATTGTCATAGCGCTTGGAGACGCGCGGATTGGTGCGGTCCACCGCAAAGGCCAGGCTGAGCAGATCGTTGGAGCCGATGGAGACGAAATCGGCCGACCGCATCAGCTGGGGCAGCATGAAGGCCAGCGCGGGCACTTCCAGCATCGCCCCCACCAGCACCTGGGTCGGGCGCGCCAGGTTCAGCAGCCGCGCCCGTTCCAGTTCGCGGTCCACCAATGCGCGGGCGCGGTTGAACTCGTCCACGTCCGACACCATCGGCAGCAGGATGCGCAAGGTGCGGCCCACGCTTGCCATCAGCATGGCGCGCACCTGGTAGCGCAGCAGCGCCGGCCGATCGAGCGCGATGCGGATGGCGCGCCAGCCCAGCGCGGGATTTTCTTCCCGCTCCCAGCGGGCATAAGGCAGCACCTTGTCGCCGCCAAGATCCAGGGTGCGGAACACCACGGGCTTGTCGCCCGCCGCATCCAGGATCTTCTTGTAGAATGCCGTCTGGTCGGCAAGACGCGGCATGGTCTCGCCGATCATGAATTGCAGCTCGGTGCGGAACAGACCGATTCCGTCGGCGCCTGACTGGGTCAGCTGCGGCATGTCGAACTCAAGCCCGGCATTCATCATCAGCTTGATGGCGACACCGTCGCGGGTCACCGCCGGCAGATCGCGCACCGCGGCAAAACGGGCCTGTGCCTGGACGCGCAATTCGCGCTTGTCCTCAAAGGCTTTGACGATTTCGGAGGCCGGACGCAGATGCACCTCGCCCATCTCGCCGTCCACCGCGATGGAATCCCCGGCGCGCGCATTGTCGGCAATGCCGTCCAGCGAGGCTACCATGGGAAGCCCCATGGACCGCGCCACGATGGCGACATGGCTGGTGGCGGCGGCTTCTTCCAGCACCAGCGCCACCAGCTTGTCGCGGCCATAATCCAGCAGTTCGGCCGGGCCCATGCCGCGTGCCACCAGCACCGCATTGGCGGGCAGGCTGCGGTTGGCCACTTCCTCGCCGGTCAGGTGGCGCAGCAGCCGCCGCGCCAGGTCGTCAAAATCATGCGCCCGCTCGCGCAGGATGGGATCGCCCATGCGCTGCACCCGCAGGCGCGTTTCATCCTGTACGCGTTCCACGGCGGCTTCAGCGGTCAGGCCGGTGCGCACCGCATCGCGCATGCGCTGGCGCCAGCCCTGGTCATAGGCGAACAGGCGATAGGCCTCGATCACCTCGCGCCCCTCGCCCGTCAGGTCGAGTTCGCTGGAAGCCAGCATCTGGTCCACGGATTCGCGCAAGCCGCCGATGGCCGCCTCCAGCCGCTTGAGCTCGTCCAGTGGATTGTCGGCGATCATGCGCTCGACCCGCACGCGCGGCTCGTGCAGCGCCACCCGGCCGACCGCCACGCCGTCCGACAAGCCATCGCCCGCGAACTTGCGCGGCCGGTCGATGCGCAGTTCCGGTTCGTCCAGTTCGGCGACGTTGAAGAAGCCGCCTTGCGCCACGACCTCGGCTAGCACCATGGCCACGGTCTGCAGCGCCTCGACCTCTTCCTCGGCATAGATGCGCTCGGCCTTGTTCTGGACCGTCAGCACGCCGAACACCTGGCCGCCGCGCACGATGGGCACGCCCAGGAAGGATTTGAACGGGTCTTCGCCGGTTTCGGGACGGTAGGAGAAATGCGGATCGGACGGCGCGTCCGACAGGTTCACCGCTTCGGCGGTCTCGCTGACCATGCCGACCAGGCCCTCGCCTTCCTTCAGGCGGGTATTGTGGACGGCTTCAGGGCGCAGGCCCTCGGTGGCGAACAGTTCCAGCACCTTGCCGGCGCGGCGCAGATAGATGGAGCACACCTCGGCCACCATGTTGGAAGCGATGGTGGTGACCAGCTTGTCCAGCCGCATCTGGGCGGAGGTCTGCTCCGCCATGATCTCGCGCAGGCGGCGAAGCAGGAGGCGAGGTCCGCCGACGGCTGGCATCAGTTCAATCCCGTTGAATCGGGAGAATTATGGATCAGGCAGCGTCCAGCTCATAGGCCGAATGCAGCGCACGCACCGCCAGTTCGACATATTCCTCGGCGATCAGCACGCTGACCTTGATCTCGGAGGTTGAGATCACCTCGATGTTGATGCCCTTGTCGGCCAGGGTGCGGAACATCAGTTGCGCGACGCCGGGATGGGCGCGCATGCCGATGCCGATGATCGAGACCTTGGCCACGTCGGCGGTGTGGGTCACGGCGCGATACTGGATGTCCTTGGCATGGGTTTCGATCGCCGCCAGGGCGCGGGTCAGCTCGCCGCGGGTGCAGGTAAAGGTCAGGTCGGTGGTCTCGCCGTCCTCGGAGACGTTCTGGACGATCATGTCCACATTCACCCCGGCATCGGCCAGCGGCCCGAAAATGGCGGCGGAGACGCCGGGCCGGTCGGGCACCTTGTGCAGGGTTATCTTGGCTTCGTCGCGGCTATAGGCGATGCCGGTGACTGGCTTCTTTTCCACGATGTCTTCCTCGTCGCATAACAGGGTGCCGCCCACATCGGGCGTGAAGGTCGAAAGCACGCGGGTCGGCACCCGGTGCAGCATGGCAATTTCCACCGAGCGCGTCTGCAGGACCTTGGCGCCCAGCGACGCCATCTCCAGCATTTCCTCATAGGCGATCTTTTCCAGCCGCCGCGCCTTGGGAACGATGCGCGGGTCGGTGGTGTAGACCCCGTCCACGTCCGTATAGATGTCGCAGCGCGCCGCCCCGATGCCGGCGGCAACCGCCACGGCGGATGTGTCCGAACCACCGCGTCCCAGGGTCGAGATGCGCGTGCCGGGCGCCACGCCCTGGAAACCAGCCACCACCGCCACTTCGCCATTCTCGATGGCGCGCTTCATGTCGGTGGCGGGCACGCCCTCGATGCGGGCCGAGCCATGCACCGCAGACGTGTTGATCGGCACCTGCCAGCCCAGCCAGGACCGCGCCTTCACGCCCATGGCGTTCAGGGTGATGGCCAGCAGGCCGGCCGTGATCTGTTCGCCCGCCGCGACGACCACGTCATATTCACGCTGGTCCGGGATGGCGAGGTTGTTGCCGCCATGCGCGGCCTCGTTGGTCCAGGCCACCAGCTTGTTGGTTTCCCCGGCCATGGCCGAGACCACCACGGCGACCTGGTTGCCGCGCTCGACTTCGCGCTTCACCAGGGTGGCGACATGGCGGATGCGCTCGATGTCGGCCACCGAGGTACCGCCGAATTTCATCGCTATCGTCGCCACGCGAAAATTCCCTCTAAGGGCCTGATTTGCCCTGCTCTTTGCGGCGGCCTATGTAGACGGGGTTACCCCACGGCTCAACCCTTTCGGGCGGGTGGCTGCGGAATTGGAAAATCGGCATGAAATTCAAGATGTTCAGTGGTGACGGCTCGGACGCGATCGTGCGCGATGTCAACCAGTGGCTGGCCGGCGAGCCGGGCCTGGTGGCCATCCACCATACCGAGACCAAGCTGACGCCCACCGATTCCAACACCGGCGCCGCCGTGCTGCTGTTCTCGGTCTGGTACGAGGACGCGCCATGACCTCCACCATCGATCCGGCGGAAGTCGCCAAGTTCTCGGCCATCGCCGCGCAATGGTGGGACCCCACCGGCAAGTTTGCGCCACTGCACAAGTTCAACCCGGTGCGGCTGGGCTTTATCCGGGAACAAGCCGCCGCGCATTTCGGGCGCGATGCCCGTTCGCTGAAGCCGTTCGAAGGCCTGTCGCTGCTGGATATTGGCTGCGGCGGCGGCCTCCTGTCCGAGCCGATGGCGCGGCTGGGCTTTGCCGTGACCGGGGCCGATGCTTCGGAGCGCAACATCGGAACCGCCCGCGCCCATGCCGCCCAGTCGGGCCTGGAGATCGACTACCGCGCCACCACCGCCGAGGCGCTGGTGGACGAAGGCCGGGGCTTCGACGTGGTGCTGAACATGGAAGTGGTCGAGCATGTCGCAGATGTCGGCGCCTATCTGGCTGCCTGCACCGCCCTGGTGAAGCCGGGCGGAATGACCCTGGTCGCCACCATGAACAAGACCCTCAAGAGCCTGGCCCTGGCCAAGATCGGGGCGGAGTATGTGCTGGGCTGGCTGCCGCGTGGCACCCATGACTGGAACCGTTTCATTCCGCCCGCCCAGCTTAAGGCTTCGCTTGAGCAGAATGGTCTAACCATCCTGAAGACACAGGGTGTTTCATTTAATCCGCTGGCATGGGATTGGAAATTGTCGAACGATGTAGACGTGAACTACATGGTTGTGGCGAAGCGCTAATTCGCGCCTTCCAGATCCGGCGGCAGCGGCGCGACATCGACGCCCTCCTCCACCAGCTCCTGCGCTTCCTTGTAGGTCGCCTCGCCATAGATGTGGCGGTCCGGCGTTTCGCCGTAATGGATCTTGCGGGCTTCCTCCGCGAAATTGGGGCCGACATAGTCGGCGTTCTCCTGCACATATTTGCGCAGGCCCGTCGCGAACTGGCGCATCTGCTGCACCTCGGCCCTAGAGCGCATGCTCTTCTTGGTGCCGCTGACGGCGGGCGCCATGATGGCTTTTTTCG
>CAIUTH010000361.1 GCA_903902075.1 uncultured Alphaproteobacteria bacterium | reverse complement strand
GGTGTCCACCGCCACCGCATCCCACATCGAGCCGCCGCCGATCTTCCAGGAATCGCCTTCCCAGGCGCCCTTGAAATTGTGATCGTCCGGCCCGGCGGTCAGGTTGAAGCGCCACACCAGCGCGCCGGTTTGCGCATCCAGCGCCTCGACAAAACCGCGCGTGGGCCATTCGGCGCCGCCGTTGCCGACCACCACCAGCCCGTTATGGACCTGGGGCGCGCCGGTGAACGAATACCAGTGATAGGGCTGCGGCAGGATGTCGGGCTTCTTGGTCTTCCAGAGGACCTTCCCGTTTTTCGCGTCCAGCGCCACGACATTGCCGTCCACCTGGGCAACGAACACCTTGCCATAGGCCACCGCGACGCCCCGCGCCTGGGGACCGCAGCAAAGGCTGCTGAATTCCAGCACCGGGTTGTAGGACCATAATTCCTCGCCCGTGACCGCGTCATAGGCCTGCACGACATTGCCGGCGGTCTCCACGAACAGGACGCCGTCGATCTCGATCGGGGTGGCTTCCATGGAATTGGCCACGCCCGTCTGGATCAGCGCCACGGGCTTGAGCTGCTTCACATTGGAAGCGTTGATCTCGGTCAGCGGCGAAAAGCGCTGATTGTCATAGGTGCGGCCATGCAGGCGCCAATTGTCCTGGTCGGCATCGGCATTGATGCGCTGTTCGTCGGTGTTGGTGATGTCGCCGGTGACCGGCTTCATCTGGAAGGAAACGATATTGGGGGGCGGACCTGCCGTCTGACCTTCGGTGGTGCCTTCCTGCCCGCGCGCCTTTTCAATTCCGACAAGGCTGGTCCAGACCAGCGCCGCGGCGGCGCAGAGAAACGCGCCAAGGACCGCACGGGTGCGCAAATTGTTCATCGAAACCATCCCCCAATCAGCCCCAGACTAGCGCGGAATTTCCCGTTTTTGTGCGCAATCTGGGCGCGGCGCCAACGCCAAAGCCCAAACGAAAAGGGAGCGGCAAGCCGCTCCCTTTGGGCAGGCACAAAGGCTGAAAAATCCTAAATGGTGGTAGCGGTGACAGCCAACTGGGGCGCATTGCCGACCGGCTTGCCATTCGAGCTGGAGGCCACGCCGATGGCGATCGCCGCGGCAGCACCCACGCCGAGCAGGATCCAACCTGTCTGGCCGATCTGCTGCGCCGCCTTCACGCCGGCAGGCTTGCCGGTCGCAAGCGGGCCAGCGTTGTCGGCGGCAAAGGCCGCGGACGCGAGCAAAGTGGTCGACAAAGCTACGGCTATAAGAGTGCGCATGGTTTCCCTCAGGTATTCTATTTTTTTTGTGACTATACACAAAAGTCCAATAGGCACAATGCTCAGGGACGGCTTGCCCCGCAAGTGCACCGCCGCGCCGACCTGTGTAAAATGTCCAGCAACCCGGTTCCTGTGATTTTTACGCCACATTCGCCGGTCCGCCGTCCCTTAGGTCAACTCTATACGGAATATCCAGCCGACGCCGTTGGCCATGCTTGTCAGGCGAGCCGAGATGATGGCATCGCAGCGCTTAATTAGCGCGCGGCCTGCTGCTGGCCGTCATAGAAGAAATTCATGCTGTCGGGCACCGCACAGCCGGTGCCCAGCTTGGCCACCACCTCGGCGCGGATGGCAATCAGCGACTGCGTCGCCAGCGCCTTGGTGCGCAGCCGCGCCACTTCCGAAGCGGTGAAAGGCCTGGTGCCTTTTGGCGCGCTATTGCCGCCCAGGCCGAACACCACAAAATTCATCATGTCCGCCAGCTCCTGGTTATCGCTGATGGCAGAATAGGCGACATTGGGCAGGCGGATCAGATAATCGCGGCCCTCACGCGTGCACATGAAGTAACCCACCCGGTCGCGCAGCACCGGAATCTCAGCCGGCGCGGAATTGCCCTGCATGCCGTGGCAGCCGCTGCAATGCTCGACATAATCGGACTGGGGCGTGGTCAGTTCGGGCAACCCCTTGAGTTCGGGC
>CAIUTH010000360.1 GCA_903902075.1 uncultured Alphaproteobacteria bacterium | reverse complement strand
GTAATAGCAATCCAGCCATTGAAGGGAATCGGCGATCACCGCGCAACGGAACGCGCCGGACAACGCCTCATCGCGCGGACCGGCCTGGGCGGGCGCGGCCAGACCTGCGCAGACCGGCACCAAAAGCCACCACAAATGACGCATACGCTCTCCCTTGCCCCCCCATGGCGGCAATAACCAGCCGCCTTGGCGCAATTGAAACAAAATCAAGCGCCTAGAGCAAGTTACCGGGAGAAAGCATGCCTTGATAGGCCGCCTCGATGGCTTTGCGAAAACCGTCGGTATCGAACAGCGGACTGGACAGGCGATCTCGCGCCATCTGCGCCTTTATGCCCGCCAGACGGGCGGGATCGCGCGCCAGTGCCAAGGCCAAAGCTTCGTACGCTTCGAGACTTGGCGTCACCAACTCGGGCAGTCCGATGGTGGTAAGCAAACTGGCCGCCACCCGGCCATCGAACTGATTGCCCAGTACGGTGACCAGCGGCAGACCGGTCCACAGCGCATCGCTGGCGGTGGTGTGGGCATTGTAGGGCAGCGTGTCCAGGAACAGGTCCGCCAGACGATGGCGCGCCAGATGCGCCGCCGGCTCCGCGCGCGGCGCGAACACCAGCCGCACCGGATCGATGCCATGCGCCGTTGCAGCTATGCCGAGATGCCGGCGCGCGGTGTCGTTATCGTCCAGAAGCCACAACACGCTACCCGGCACGGACGCCAACAACCGCATCCAGATGGCAAAAATCTGCGGCGTGATCTTCCAGGCGGCATTGAAGCAGCAGAAGACAAAACCGCTTGCCGGCAACCCGGCTTCGGCGCGCGACGGCGTGTCTTCAGCAATGAAACGGCTGGAATCATTGACCTGGTAGCAATGTGGCAGGTGGATGATTTTCTCGCTGTAGAAAGGCTGATCGCTGTGCGGCAGCGCGACGGCGTCGGCCATGATATAGTCCAGCCAGGGCGCGCCGATGGTCCCGGGATATCCCAGATAATTCACCTGCACCGGACAAGGGCGGTGCGCCAGGATACCGGCGCGCGCGCCTTCGGTATGGCCTTTCAGGTCCACCGCAATGTCGATCTCCCGCGCGCGCAAAAGGCGCGCCACCTGCACGTCGTCCAGGGCGCGAACCTCCTCGAAACGATCAAAAGCCTTTATCAGCCGTGCGCGCATCGCGCTGCCATCGTCGCGGCTGAAGGAGATGCCGGTGATCTCGAAACTGCTGCGATCATGCCGCTCGATCAGGCCGGCGACCAGCGCGGCGGTGGCATGCTGGTGGAAATCCGACGACAGATAGGCGACGCGGATACGGTCGTGGCCATAGCGTTCGCCGTTCCATAGCGGCGCGGCCGGCATGGGGACCCGGTCAGCGACAAAAGCCTCGCTGCAGGCTCGCCGCAGCGCACCGTCATCACAGAACGGCATGAAGGTCAGCGGCGCGATCACGGCGCTGGCATCTTGCACGGCGGCGATCACCTGCGCGCGACAGTCGTTCCAGCGCGCCAGATCGGCCCCGCCCAGTACGGCACTGGCAATGCCGCCCATCACATAGGGATGATCCGGCATAATGCCGCGCGCCTGTTCGAAGGCGGCGAATGCTTCGTCGTAACGGTCCAGCTTGAGCAGCACCGTGCCGCTGTTGAAGGCCGCGCCGAAGCGTCCCGGATTCAGCGTTAAAGCGTTGGCGTAACTGGCCAGCGCATCCTCGAAGCGCTCCAGCAGCCACAATGCCGATCCGCGGCGAAACCAGCCCTCGTCATAGCCAGGCGCGCTCCTGATCAGTTGCTCATAGGCGGCGATTGCGGTGTCGAAGGCGCCCGATTCCAGGAATAGGTTGCCGCGGTAGAGAAGACTGATGACATTGCCCGGCTTGATCGCCAGCGCCTGGTCGAAATCGGCCAGCGCTTCTTGCCGC
>CAIUTH010000359.1 GCA_903902075.1 uncultured Alphaproteobacteria bacterium | reverse complement strand
TAGGGAGGGGCTCGGCTCTTGCCAAGCCTTTGGCGCGATTCGTTGTCAGACCTTTAGGGCCCTAAAGGTCGGGAAGGCTCACAAAGGCGCTGTCGCCCTCACCGCCCCGGATCTTGGCGTTCCGGTTCTGGCGGTAGAGGTTGCGGGTGGTGGCATAGAAATCCACCGAGGTGCGCTCGATGCTTTCGAACTCGTCGCGGTGCTGGTCCACCGTATCCAGGATGCGCACGGCCGAGCGCGACAACTGCAGGGCATGGCGGCCCGGGAAGCGCGCATAGGACAAGGGATCGAACACCCCGTCCACGCCCGAGGCTACCAGGTCGCGCGGCGGCAAGGGGCCGATGAGCGGCAACACCAGGTAGGAGCCTTCGGCCACGCCGCTCCGGCCCAGGGTCACGCCGAAATCATTGTCGTGATAGGGGATGCCCAACTTGCCGGCGACATCGATCAACCCGCCCAGGCCAAAGGTGGTGTTGAGCACGATGCGCGCCAGCGTGTTCACCGCCTTTTTCGGGCGGGCCTGCAGCACGTCATTGGCCAGCACGATGGGGGCGTGAAGATTGGTCACGACATTGTGCAGGCCTTCGCGCGCCGGCTCCGGTACCACGGCGCGATAGCCGTCATTTACCGGGGCGGCGATGTGATGCTCGATCCACACGTCAAAGGCGAAGACATCGCGGTTGGTTTCTTCCCACGGATCATTGGCCGCCAGGGATTCCGGGCTGGGCGTGGTGCACGCGCTGACAAGCAATGCCAGCACAAGTGCGGTGGGGCGCAAAACCTTCATGCCAAAAGAAAATCACCGTTACGCGGGCGCTTTGGAAGCCTAAAAGTTTAAAAATCACGTGCCATGGTTAATTCAGCCGCCAAAAGGCGTGGTTCAGTACGGTGGCGAACGCAGTCCAGCCCAGATACGGCAGGAACAGCAGGCCGGCGATGCTGTCGCGGCGGAAGAACAGGATGGTGGTGGTCAGGACCGCAAGGTCCAGCGCGATGATCTCCGCCAGTGCGCCGCCGATGCTGTGCAGGGCAAAGAACACCAGGCTCCAGGCGAAGTTCAGCAGAAGTTGCAGGGCAAAGGCCGCCATCTCCATGCTGCGCAATCCCGAGACCTTCCAGACCCGCCAGGCCGCGAAAGCCATCATGATATAAAGCGTGGTCCAGACCGGCCCAAACACATAGTTCGGCGGTGCGATGGAAGGGTGATTGAGCGACGCATACCAGATGGGAATCTGCGGGGTGGTGAACAGGCTGGCCGCGGCTCCCACACCCAAGGTGAGGAGCAGGAACAGGTAGAGCGGGCGGCGCGAGCCGGGCGGGGCGTCCAGGAAACTCATGATACCTCTAACGCGTGATCGGCCAGCACGGTGGCGATGCAGGCCGACAATTTCTTGGCAAAGCCTATGTGCAGGAATTCGTTGGGGCCATGGGCGTTGGAATGCGGGCCCAGCACACCGGTCACCACGAACTGGGTGCCGGGAAATTTCTCGCCCAGCATGGCCATGAAGGGAATGGAGCCGCCTTCGCCCTGATAGGCGACCGGCTTTCCGAAGGCAGACGTGCTGGCCTTGTTCAGCGAGGCTTCCAGCCAGGGCGCGAGGGTCGGCGCGTTCCAGCCATTGTCGCCCCGCGGCACATCGAAGGTCACATCGGCGTCGTAAGGGGGCGAAGCTTCCAGGGTCTTCTTCAAGGCGCTGCGCGCGACTTCGGCTTCCAGTGTGGGCGGCAGGCGCACGGATATCTTGGCGGTGGAATAGGGCAAGAGCACATTGCCGCCATTGGCCGGCAGGGGATAACCGTCCATCGCCGTGACGGCCAGTTGCGGCCGCCAGGTCTTTTCCAGGATCAGTTCGGCATTGCCTTGCGCCATCGGCTTTGTGCGCCCCGCAAAGGGTGCGCCAGTCCAGACTTCATCGCCCAGGATGACGGCGGCTTCCTTCGCCTGCGTCTGGCGCTCGGCAGGAATCTCGGCAAACAGTTCGGGCAGTTTCATGCGGCCGGTGGCCTCATCTTCGATGCGCGACAGCAGCATGCGCAGGATGCGGAAGGACGACGGCACGATGCCGCTGGCGGCGCCCGAATGCACGCCTTCTGTCAGAACTTTCACGGTCAGTGCGCCGATCAGGTTGCCGCGCAGGGATGTGGTCAGCCACAGCTGCTCGTAATTGCCGCAGCCTGAGTCCAGGCAGACGACCAGATCGGGCGTGCCGATGCGCGCGCTCAGGTGGTCGATATAAAAAGGCAGATCGGGCGAGCCGGATTCCTCGCAGGCTTCGATGATGATCACCGCGCGCGCGTGTTTGGCGCCTTGCTGCTTCAGCGCCAGCAGCGCCGCGATGCTGGCGAACATGGCATAGCCGTCATCAGCACCGCCACGGCCATACAGCTTGCCGTCCTTCACGACAGGCTGCCAAGGCCCCAGATCATCGGCCCAGCCCAGCATCTCTGGCTGCTTGTCCAGGTGCCCATACATCAGCACGGTTCCGGGCGCATCTCCGGGAATCTCGATGAAGATCAGCGGTGTGCGCCCCGGCAGCCGCACGATTTCCAGCGCGCTGCCGGGAAACTGCGCCAGCTTGGATTTGGCCCAGGCGGCGAACATCTGCGTGGCCTTTTCCATATGGCCATGGGCTTCCCAGTCCTTGTCGAAGGCCGGGCTCTTGTTGGGGATGCGGATATAATCGGTCAGCGCCGGGATGATCTCGTCATCCCAGATGCCGTCCAGAAATGCAGAGGCCTTGCTGAAATCCATTACTGATTGACGTCATACGCCGCAACGACTGCGGCGTTGTAGATCTCGCTCATCTTGGCACCCAGAGGTGCGATCTGCACCGATTTTTCCAGGCCCACCAGCATCGGCCCCATCACACTGGCCGAGCCCATCTGCTGCAGCAGCTTGGTGGAAATGGAGGCGGAATGGATCGCCGGCATGATCAGCACGTTCGCCGTGTCGGTGATGCGGGCAAAGGGATAAAGCGCCAGCTTGTCCTTATCCAGCGCCACGTCCACCGCCATTTCGCCGTCATATTCAAAGTCCACGCCGCGGCCTTCCAGGATCTGCACCGCCTCGATGATGCGCTCGCTGCGTTCCGAACGCGGGAAGCCAAAGGTGGACGAGGCCAGCAGCGCCACGCGCGGTGTCAGGCCAAAGCGCCGCGCCACCGCAGCGCCCTGCATGGCGATGTCGGCCAGCTGGTCGGCGGTCGGCAGTTCGGTGACCGAGGTGTCGGCGATGAAAACGATGCGGCCCTTGGCGAACACCACCTGCATGCCCATGGGGCGCTGGCCGGGCGGCGGGTCCAGAACGGTGCGAACATCCGCCAGCACATTGGCATAATTGCGCGTCACGCCGGTGACCATGGCGTCGGCGTGGCCGGCCTTGAGCATGGAAGCGGCATAGATGTTGCGGTCGTTGGTGACCATGCGCACGGCGTCGCGGTGCAGACCACCGCGGCGCTGGATGCGCCGATACAGGGCGTCGATGTAAGGCGCGGCTTCTTCAGCGGAATGCGGCACCTTGATTTCCAGCAGATGCTCGTCGATGCCGGCGCGGCGCAGGCCCGCCTTCACGATGTCAACGCGGCCGATCAGGATGGACTTGCCCATACCGCCATTCTGGAAGGCGGCGGCGGCGCGGATCACCGAATCCTCTTCGCCCTCGGCGAACACCACGCGCTTGGGATTGGAGCGCACCGCGCCCGTCACCATGCCGAACAGCCCGGCGGACGGATCGAGGCGCGCGGAAAGCTGGAACTGGTAGGCGGCAAGGTCGTCGATTTTCTTGCCGGCGACGCCGGATTTCATCGCCGCTTCCGCCACCGCCGATGACACGCGGCTGATCAGGCGCGGATCGAAAGGCGAAGGACTGATGTATTCAGGGCCATAGACCGGGCGCGCGCCGCGATAGGCGGCGGCGACTTCGTCGGGCACGTCCTCGCGCGCCAGGGCAGCGATGGCATGGGCGGCGGCGATCTTCATTTCTTCATTGATGGTGGTGGCGCGCACGTCCAGGGCGCCGCGGAAGATATAGGGAAAGCCGATGACGTTGTTGACCTGGTTGGGATAGTCGCTGCGCCCGGTGGCGATGATCACATCGTCGCGCGCCGCCTTGGCTTCTTCCGGGGTGATCTCCGGATAGGGATTGGCCATGGCGAAGATGATGGGGTTCTTGGCCATGGACTTGACCATCGCCGGCGTGAAGGCGCCCTTCTTGGAAAGGCCCAGGATCACGTCGGCGCCCGCAACCGCTTCTTCCAGGGTGCGCGCCTTGGTGTCGATGGCATGCGCCGACTTCCACTGGTTCATGCCTTCGGTGCGGCCGCGATAGACCACGCCCTTGGTGTCGCACAGCACGACATTCTCGCCGCGCACGCCCATGGACTTGATCAGTTCCAGACAGGCGATGCCCGCGGCGCCGGCGCCGTTCACCACCACCTTCAAGTCTTCCAGCTTGCGTCCGGTCAGGTGCGCCGCATTGATGATGCCGGCGGCGGAGATGATGGCGGTGCCATGCTGGTCGTCATGGAACACCGGAATGTCCATCAGCTCGCGCAGCCGCTCCTCGATGATGAAGCAGTCGGGCGCCTTGATGTCTTCCAGGTTGATGCCGCCGAAGCTGGGGCTCAGATAGCGCACGGCGTTGATGAACTGCTCGACGTCCTTGGTGTCGATGCACAGGTCGATGGAATTGACGTCGGCGAACCGCTTGAACAGCACCGCCTTGCCCTCCATCACCGGCTTGGAGGCCAGCGGCCCCAAGTCGCCCAGCCCCAGGATCGCGGTGCCGTTGGAGATCACGGCCACCATGTTGCCCTTGGCGGTATAGTCGTAGGCAAGCTCCGGATTTTCCGCGATCGCCAGCACCGGCACGGCCACGCCGGGCGAGTAAGCCAGCGACAGATCGCGCTGGGTCGCCATCGGCTTGGTGGGGTTGATTTCCAGCTTGCCGGGCTTGTCGCCGGCATGGAACGCAAGGGCTTCTTCGTCGGTAAAGGACGGGCGCGACATTCGAATACCCCTGTTGTTCTGCTGTTCTTGAGGATTTTCCACAGAATAACCACGCATGCGGCGATTGCATCAAGCTTCCGTGACGCAGGGATTGCTGCTGGTCTGCTAAGCTTCCTCGCATGAGCGAGATGGACCTTGGCCTGCCGCCCGTGGAGATGCCCATGGAAGCGGCAGCGGTGGGCGATACCACCCCCATGATGGCGCAATATCTCGCGCTCAAAGCGGCGCATGCGGACTATCTGCTGTTTTACCGCATGGGCGATTTCTACGAGCTTTTCTTCGCGGATGCAGCAAAGGCGGCCGAGGCGCTGGACATCGCCCTGACCAAGCGCGGCAAGCATCTGGGCGAAGACATCCCCATGTGCGGCGTGCCGGTGCACGCCTCCGAGTCCTATCTGGAAAAGCTGATCCGCAAGGGTCACCGGGTGGCGGTGTGCGAGCAGGTTGAAGACCCGGCCGAAGCCAAGAAGCGCGGCAGCAAGTCGGTGGTGAAGCGCGAGGTGGTGCGGCTGGTCACGCCGGGCACCCTGACCGAAGACGCACTGCTGGAAGCGCGGGCGTCCAATTTGCTGACGGCGCTGGGACGCAGCGGCGCGGATTTCGCGTTGGCCAGCGCCGACATGTCGACCGGCGAATTTTCGGTGGCGGCGGTGGGGCAAGCCGAGATCGCGACGGAACTGGCGCGGCTGTCGCCCAAGGAATTGCTGCTGCCCGATGCGCTGCTGGCGCAGGAAGAATTCGCCGCATTGTTCAAGGCGCAGGGCCTGGCGCTGTCACCTTTGCCGGGCAGCCGGTTTGATTCCGCCAATGGCGAGCGTGCGCTGAAGGCGCATTACAACATGGTGTCGCTGGATGGGCTTGGCGCATTCTCCAGAGCCGAACTGTCGGCGGCGGGCGCACTGATCGCCTATCTGGAATTGACGCAGAAGGGCGCCAAAGTGGCGTTGCAGCGGATCGTGCGGGTCAGCCCGTCGCATTTCATGGGCATCGACGCGGCCACCCGCCGCAACCTGGAACTGACGCAGACATTGGCCGGTCAGCGCAGCGGCTCATTGCTGGCCGGGATTGATCGCACGGTTACCGCTTGCGGCGCGCGCATGCTGGCGGGGCGTCTGGCGGCGCCGCTGACCGACGTCAAGCAGATCGGCGCCCGCCATGATGCGGTGGAATGTTTCGCCAAGGATTCCGAACTGCGCCGCCATGCGCGCGAAGCCTTGCGCGCCGCGCCCGATATTGCGCGTGCACTGGGGCGGCTGTCGGTGGCGCGCGGCGGGCCGCGCGATCTGGCCAACCTGCGCGATGGCGTGAAGGCGGCGCGCGGGCTTCGCGATGGTCTGCGCAAACAATCGCTGGCGGGCGAAGCGCTGACCGCCATTGACACGTTGACTCAGAATATCGCCGCCACTTCGCGTCTGTCCGACCGGCTGGAATTCCTGCTGGTGGACGAGCCGCCTTATCTGTCGCGCGACGGCGGCTTCATCCGTGCCGGCGCCCACGCACCGCTGGATGAGCTGCGGGCCTTGCGCGATGAATCCCGACGCGTCATTGCGGGCCTGGAAAGCACCTATCGCCAGTCCAGCGGTGTGTCGCAGCTGAAGATCAAGCATAACGGGGTGCTGGGCTATTTCATCGAAGTCAGCCAGCAACACGCCGACAAGCTGCTGGCTGACAAGAATACCTTCCGTCATCGTCAGACCATGGCGGGCGCGGTGCGCTTTTCCACCGATGAACTGGCCTCGCTGGCGTCGCGCATTTCTGAAGCGGGAGAAGGCGCGCTGGCGCTGGAATCGACCTTGTTCGACGAGATGTCGATGCTGGCGATCGAACATGGAGAGGCTTTGAGTGCCATTGCCGAAGCGTTGGGCACGCTTGATGTGGCTGCGTCTCTGGGTGAGTTGGCCATCGCGGCGCGCTATGTGCGACCCAAGATCGATAACGGCCTGTCCTTCAACATTGCCCGTGGTCGTCATCCGGTAGTGGAAGCGGCATTGCAAGCCGCCAATGTGGGGACGTTTGTGCCCAATGATTGTGATTTGTCGCCCAGCGCCAAGGGCCGGTTGTGGCTGGTCACCGGTCCCAACATGGCCGGCAAATCCACCTTCCTGCGCCAGAATGCGCTGATCGCCATCTTGGCCCAGACGGGAAGCTTTGTGCCGGCGGAAGCGGCCCATATCGGCATTGTGGATCGTCTCTTCAGCCGTGTTGGTGCAGGTGATGATCTGGCGGCGGGCCGTTCGACCTTCATGGTCGAGATGGTTGAGACCGCGGCAATCCTGAACCAGGCCACGCCCAAGAGCCTTGTCATCCTGGATGAGATCGGTCGCGGCACCGCCACCTATGACGGTTTGGCGATTGCCTGGGCTGCCGCCGAGCATCTGCACGAGACCAACAAGAGCCGCGCGCTGTTCGCCACCCACTATCACGAGATGGTGGCGCTGGCCGAGCGGTTGAAGTCGATGGCCTGCTACACCATGAAGGTGCGCGAGTGGAACGACAGTATCGTTTTCCTGCATGAAGTGATCTCGGGCACCGCCGACCGGTCCTACGGTATCCATGTCGCCAAGCTGGCGGGCCTGCCGGCTGCCGTGGTGGGCCGCGCCGAGGAAGTGCTGCGTGCTTTGGAAGAGGGCCGCGAAGGCCACAAGCCCTTGGCGAAAATTGATGACCTGCCGCTGTTCGGCGCCTCGGCGCCGGTGCCCAAGGGCAGCGCGGTGGAAGACGCACTGAAAACTATTGAGCCGGATGCCCTGTCGCCCAAACAGGCGCTGGAAATCCTTTATGACCTCAAGCGCAAGCTGCAGTAGGATCGGGCCATGAGCGCCTCACGCAGCCCGCGCAAGTTCCTGGTGGTGATCGACAGGACGCCCGAATGTGCCGTGGCGCTGCGCTTCGCCACCCGCCGGGCCCAGCACACCAATGGCCGCGTCACCCTGATGTGCGCCGCCACCCCGCCCGACTTCCAGCAATGGCGCGGCGTGGAAGAGATCATGCGCGACGAGGCCCATGCCGAGGCCGAGGCCATGCTGCACGAAGCCGCCAAGGTGGTGAACGACCTGTCGGGCATCCTGCCGGAACTGGTGATCCCTTACGGCCTGACCACCGAATGCCTGACCGCGCTGCTGAAAGAGGACAAGGACATCTCCATCCTGGTGCTGGCCTCAGGCGCGGGGAAAGAAGGCCCCGGGCCGCTGGTGTCCATGTTCGGCACCGCCGTCCAGGCCATCCCCGTGACGATTGTGCCGGGCAATTTCACCGACGAGCAGATTGACGCTCTGGCCTAAGCAGGCCGATAAACCCCGCCATGGGAAAGATCCTTGTCGGGGTGGCCGTCGGCCTTGTCTTCCTGGTCCTGTGCGCCGGGCTCTATACCTTGTGGAAGGGCGGCGACACAGCCCGCACCTGGTCAAATAAACTGATGAGAATCAGGGTGTTAGCCCAGTTCGTCGCCATTATCATCATCATGGCGGTGCTGCTTCTTTCGCAGCATTGATCCCGCCCCCCGTGGCTTATATGTAAGCCGCCTTACGACCATAAGAGCACCTGACCATGGCCAAGACGCTGTACGATAAGATCTGGGACTCCCATCTGGTGGATGCCCCCCCGGGCGAAACCCCCGTGCTCTATATCGACCGCCACCTGGTCCATGAGGTCACCAGCCCCCAGGCCTTTGAAGGCCTGCGGATGTCGAACCGCAAGGTGCGCCGCCCCGAACTGACCCTGGCCGTGGCCGACCACAATGTGCCCACCAAGGACCGCGACAAGGGCATCACCGATCCGGAAAGCCGCGCCCAGGTCGAAGCCCTGAAGAAGAACACCGCCGACTTCGGCGTCGAATATTTTGCCATGGACGATATCCGCGCCGGCATCGTGCACATCATCGGGCCGGAACAGGGCTGGACCCTGCCGGGCACCACCATCGTCTGCGGCGACAGCCACACCTCGACCCATGGCGCCTTCGGCGCGCTGGCGTTCGGTATCGGCACGTCCGAAGTCGAACATGTGCTGGCGACCCAGACCTTGCGCGCCCAGCCGTCCAAGAACATGCGCGTGACGGTGAACGGCAAGTTGCCCGAAGGCGTCACCGCCAAGGATATCGCCCTTGCCGTCATCGCCAAGATCGGCACCGCCGGCGGCACCGGCTATGTCATCGAATATGCCGGTGAAGCAGTTCGCGCGCTGTCGATGGAAGGGCGCATGACCTTGTGCAACCTGACCATCGAAGGCGGCGCCCGCGCCGGCCTGATCGCGGTGGACGACACCACCTTGAATTACGTGAAGGGCAAGCCCCGCGCGCCCAAGGGTGCGGCCTGGGAAGGCGCCGAGATGTACTGGAAGACTTTGCATTCCGATGCGGACGCCAAGTTCGACGCCGAAGTGATGCTGGATGCGCGCGACATCGTGCCGATGGTGACCTGGGGCACGTCGCCCGAACAGGCGCTGCCGATCACCGCCAATGTGCCGGATCCGGCGGCGATGAAGGAAGAACATCACCGCGCCGCAGCTGAGCGCGCGCTGGCGTACATGGGCCTGACCGCCAATATGCCGATCACCGACATCAAGGTGGATCATGTCTTTATCGGCTCGTGCACCAATGGCCGCATCGAAGACCTGCGCGCCGCTGCCGTCATCGCCAAGGGCCGGAAGGTTGCTGCCGGCGTCAACGCCATCGTGGTGCCGGGCTCCGGCCTGGTGAAGGAACAGGCCGAGGAAGAAGGCCTGGACAAGGTGTTCCTGGAAGCCGGCTTTGAATGGCGCGATCCGGGCTGCTCCATGTGCCTGGCGATGAATGCCGACAAGCTGAAGGAAGGCGAACGCTGCGCCTCCACTTCCAACCGCAATTTTGAAGGCCGCCAGGGCCGCGGCGGCCGCACGCATCTGGTGTCGCCGGCGATGGCGGCTGCCGCTGCCGTTACGGGTCATCTGACCGACGTGCGGACTCTTAAAAGAAGCTGACGGGATCGACGTCCACCGCCACGCGCACTGCGGCGGGGACTTTGACAGTAGCGAGCCAGGCCTTCAGGAACGCCTGCACATCCACGCCGCGCCCCGCCTGCACCAACAGGCGCTCGCGCGTCTGGCCGCGCAACAGAGCATAGAAGGCCGGCGTCGGGCCCCATACTTTCACATCGCGGGCGTTGGGCGCGGCCTTTCCGAGCTGGCGGGCGATGTCGCGCACCGCATCGCCGTCATGGCCGCTGATCACCAGCGCGGCGAGGCGGCCAAAGGGTGGCGAAGCGCTGGCTTCGCGGAAGCTGCGTTCCTGTTCGTAAAAACCATCGCGGTCGCCCCGCGCCAACGCCTGCATCACGGCATCTTCCGGGTTGCGGGTCTGCAAAAGCACCAAGCCCGGCTTCTCGGCACGGCCGGCGCGGCCCGATACCTGGTGCAGCAATTGAAACGTTCGCTCGCGGGCGCGCAGGTCACCGTCGCTGCCGCCAAGATCGGCATCCACCACGCCCACCAGGGTCAGCTGCGGAAAGTGATGGCCCTTGGCCACGATCTGGGTGCCGATCAGCACATCGATCTCGCCGCGCGCGAATAGCCGCAATGGGCCCTGCATCTCGCCGGGGCCGGTGTGCATCAGGGTGTCTGACGAAGCGATGGCATAGCGCGCACCGGGAAAGAAGGCCGCGAACTCCTCCGCCACCCGCTCCACGCCGGGACCGCAGGCAATCAAAGTGCCCGGCTCATGGCATTGTGGGCAGGCCGATGGCATGGGCAGTTCATAGCCGCATTGATGACAGGCCATGCGGCGCTTGTATTTGTGCTCCACCAGCCAGGCCGAGCAATGCGGACAGGTGAATTTGTGGCCGCAGGCTTCGCACAAGGTCAGCGGCGCATAACCCCGGCGGTTCAGGAACAGCATTGCCTGTTCGCCGGCGGCCAGGGTCTTTTCCAGCGCGGCGCGCAACGGCGGCGACAACCATTGCGCTTTTTGTTCCACGTCCGGTCCGTCACGTTCCTGGCGCAGATCGATCAGCCGCACTTCGGGCATTTCCGCCACGCCGTGCCGCGACACCAGTTTCAGGTGCGTGTAGCGGCCACTCTGGGCATTGACGTAGCTTTCCAGCGACGGCGTGGCGCTGGCCAGCACCACCGGGCAATCCTCGATCCGCGCCCGCACCACCGCCATGTCCCGGGCGTGATAGATGGCGCCTTCCTGCTGCTTGAACGCCTGTTCGTGTTCTTCGTCCACGATGACCAGGCCCAGTTCCGGGAAGGGCAGGAACAAAGACGAACGCGCACCCACCACCACGCGCGCTTCGCCATTCATCACCGCGCGATAGGTGCGGCGGCGTTCCTTTTGCGACAGGTCGCTGTGCCATTCGGCGGGGCGCACGCCAAAACGCGCCGCGAAGCGTTCCAGAAACTGCAACGTCAGTGCGATTTCCGGCAGCAGGATCAGCACCTGCCGGTCCTGCTTCAAGGCTTCCGCCACGGCTTCAAAATAGACTTCGGTCTTGCCCGAACCGGTGACGCCGTCCAGCAGGTGGGCGGAAAAGGTCTTGGCGGCGACGGCATCGGTCATCACCTTGGCCGCTTCCGCCTGGTCAGTGTTTAATTGCGGGGCGGCGAAGGATGCGTCCGGCTGTTTGAACGGCGCGAATTCCGGCAATTGGGTCGGGATCAGCGCGCCCGCTTGCACAAGACCGCGCACCACCGCCGCTGACACATTGGCATCTTCGGCAAGTCCCGAAATGCTGCGCGCCAGTCCGTCGCTGGCGATCTCCAAGGTGCGCGTGCGCGCCGCCGACATGCGGGGCGGTGTTACAGACCCGCGCACATAAGCCGTGCGATGAGCTTCGGGTTCGAACGCCCCACGGCTCCTCAGCGCCATGGCCAGGATCGCGCCCGGCGGATTGAGCGTGTAATCGGCCACCCAATCAATGAAGTCGCACAATTTGCCCGGCAAAGCCGGCGCGCCTTCCAGCGGCTCCGCCACTTTCAGCCGGTTGTCGCCCACGGTACCTTCGGCCGTGCCCCACACCACGCCCAGCATTTCGCGGTTCCCCAGCGGCGCGGCGACGATGGCCCCCCGCGCGGCATTGGAACCGGGCGGCAGCTTGTAGTCATAGGCGCCGGCCAGAGGCAGCGGCAGCAACACGCCGACTACCGGTTTTTGCAGCAATTCCGGCGGCGGCGTGGGGTTTAAGCGGGGTCTCATCTTGGGCTACACTTCGCCCCGCCAAACCCCAAGGTCAATAACAAGGTCATCTGTCCCATGAAAATCTTCCTCGACACTGCCGATGTGGCCGAAATCCGCGAATATGCCGCCAGCGGCCTGGTGGACGGCGTCACCACCAATCCTTCGCTGGCCGCCAAGACCGGTCGCGACTATGTCGAATCACTGAAGGAGATTTGCTCGATCGTGCCGGGCGCTGTCAGCGGCGAAGTGCTGGCCACCGATTACGAAGGCATGATGAAGGAAGCCGCAATCCTGACCAGGATCGCCAAGAACATCGCCGTGAAAGTGCCGCTGACCTGGGACGGGCTGAAGGCCTGCGCCGCGCTGGCCAAGGACGGCACCATGGTCAATGTCACCTTGTGCTTCTCGCCGGTGCAAGCCTGGATGGCGGCCAAGGCCGGCGCCAGTTTCATCTCGCCCTTCATCGGCCGCGTCGATGACGCAGGCGAAGACGGCATGGGCCTGATCCGCGATATCCGCGCCATCTATGACAATTACGGCTTCAAGACCGAAATCCTGGCAGCCTCGATCCGCAGCGTCAGCCATGTGCGCGAATGCTTGTTGGCCGGCGCCGATGTCGGCACCATGCCGACCGACATCTTCAAGAAGCTGATCAGTCATCCCTTGACCGACAAGGGCCTGGCCGCCTTTGTCGCCGACGCCAAGAAGGCCAACGTCGCCATCAAGGGTTGATGAGCGAAAGCGCCGACACGCTTCGCAAGAACTGGCTGGCCTCGCTGGCGCATGAACGGCGTGCTTCGCCGCACACCTTGCGCGCCTATGGCGATGATGTGGCGCGCTTCATCGGTTTTCAGGCCGGTCATACCGGCGGCGCCATGACGCAAAAGGCGCTGGCCAAACTCAGCCAGGCCGATATCCGCGCCTTTATAACATCACGCCGCAGCGAAGGATTGGGTCCGGGCGGTGTGCAGCGGGCGCTGGCGGCGGTGCGCAGCTTCTACAAGTTCCTGGCCAAGGAAGGCATTCTGGAAAATGCTGCCCCCCGATCCATCCGCACGCCGCGCGTGCGCCGAAGCCTGCCACGGCCGATTTCGGCGGTTGATGCTGAGCGGGCGATCGAGGAAGCGGGCGATCACAAGGTCGAATGGATGGGCGCGCGCGATGCCGCGCTGCTGACGCTTTTGTATGGCGCGGGCCTTCGCATCTCTGAAGCGTTGGGCCTGAAGCGCGGTGATATTCCCTTGGGCGAAACCCTGACGGTGGTCGGCAAGGGCCGCAAGGAACGCAGCATTCCGGTGCTGCCGCTGGTGGCGTCGGCGCTGACCGACTATGCGGCGCAAATTCCGTTTAGCGGCGCGCCGTCATCGCCGCTGTTCCTGTCGCGGCGCGGCTTGCTGATGAGCGCGCGGGAAGCGCAGGCCCTGATGCAACGCCTGCGCGGTGCGCTGGGCCTGCCCGAAAAGGCCACGCCCCATGCGCTGCGCCATTCCTTTGCCACCCATATCCTGCAAGGCGGCGGCGATCTGCGTTCCGTGCAGGAATTGCTGGGTCACGCATCGCTTTCCACCACCCAGGTCTATACTGCCATGGACACGGCGGCTCTGCTGGCGACCTATTCAAAGGCCCATCCCCGCGGAAAACGGACGTAAACCTGTTTGCCGCCCATCATCCTGCAGGGCATGGGGCATCTGGGCTGGTGTTGATAGTGCTGGTCCGTGCGCGCGGGGAATAGCCGCATGGACGCTGCGGGGCGGCGGTCATAGCGTCACTCGCAAAAATAGACCGGGGAGATCACCATGATTCGTACTTTCTGTACCGCAGCTGTGCTGCTGGCCGCATCGCCGGCGCTGGCGGCGGAGCCCGATGGTCTTGTCTTGCCGCCGGGCTTTCATGCCAGCGTGGTGGCCGATGGTTTGAAAGGCATACGCCATCTTGCTTTCCGCAACGCGCACCAGCTTTACGCCTCGACGCGAGGCGTAAAAGGCGCCGGCATCCTGGCGCTGCATCTGGATGACAATCACAAGGCGGACCGGACCGAGCATTTTGGCACGGCCGAAGGCGGCACCGGCATCGGCATCCTGCGCGGCCAGCTTTATGCGGCCACCCCGACCACCATCTATCGCTATCGTTTTGATGGCGACGATCTGGTGCCCTCCGCCCAGCCCGAGGTGATCTTGGATGGCATGCCCGAAAAGCCGTCGATCAACCGCGCGATCGCGCTGAACGATCGGGGCGACCTGTTCGTGGGGGTTCCCGGCCAGACCAACAATTGCACTGCGCCCGATGCGATGAAGACCGGCCTGCAGCCCTGTCCGGAGCTTCAGGGCCGCGGCGGCATCTGGCGTTTCAGCGCAACGCGCGCGGGCCAGGCCTTCGCCAGCGACGGCACGCAACTGGCCACCGGACTGCGCGACCTGGATGCAATGGACTGGCGCGCCGGTGATGGGCTTTACGCTATCCAGCATGGCCGCGGCGGCATGCATGAGCTGTTTCCTACCTTCGTGGCGGACGACGAAGCCATCGCAGAGGAGATGCACAAGGTCAGCCGTGGCGCCAACTTCGGCTGGCCCTACAGCTATTGGGACAATGCGCGCAACGTGCGGCTGACGGCCCCCGAATATGGTGGCGACGGCAAGGCCTCGCCCACCATTACCTACACCGCGCCTGTCGCGGTTCTACCCGGTCACGCCGCACCGCTGGACATGGTGTTCTACCAGGGCACGAAATTCCCGCGCGCCTGGCGCGGCGGCGCCTTTGTGGCGCTGCATGGCGGACAGGGCGCGGCGACACCCCAGGGGCATCACGGCTACAACATCACCTATGTGCCGTTCGATCGCGGCGGCCGCGCCGGCACGCCTGTAATCTTTGCGGACAATTTCGCCGGTCCCGATCCGTCGGACCGCAGTGTCGCCAAGGCGGCCTACCGCCCGGTGGGCGTGACGGCCGGACCGGACGGCGCGCTCTATGTCGCCGATTCCAACAAGGGGCGGATCTGGCGCATCGCCTATGGCGACTGAAGATTGACACGCCAAACCCGCACGCTAGGCTCCCCGTAGAAAACGGGCGGGGAAATCCATGTTCAGAACGCTTTCTGTTGCTGTTGTTGCGTTGATGGCGGCGGCGCCGGCACTTGCCGCCGAGCCTGACGGCTTGATCCTGCCACCGGGCTTTCATGCGACGGTGGTGGCCGAGGGGCTTGGCCCCATCCGCCACATGGCGCTGCGCGGCAACGACATCTACGTCTCCACCCGCCACGGCCAGACCGCGCCGTCGGTCGGTATCATCGCGCTGCGCCTGGGGCCTGATCACAAGCCGGTGCAGACCGAACATATCCCTGGCGTGGACCAGGGCACCGGCATCCGCATTTTCCGCGGCGCGCTTTATGCCGCTACGGGTACGAGCGTGGTGCGCTTTGAACTGGGCGATGCGCTGGTGCCCACCGCGGCGCCCGAAACCATTGTCGAGGGCCTGACCGCCACCAATCATCCCATTGCCCTGGACGGGCAGGGTGATCTGTTCGTCGGCATCGATGGCGGCGGCGGCGCCAACAATTGCCCCGATCCCGCGACGCCCAAGGATGCCAAGCCCAAGGGCCTCAAGCCCTGTCCGCTGCTGGAGACGCGCGGCGGCGTGTGGCGCTTCAACGATCGCAAGGTCGGGCAGAAGCTGGCTGATGGCGATCATTTCGCCACCGGCATCCGCAACATGAGCGCGCTGGACTGGCGCGGCGGCGATTCCCTGTATGGCGCCTGGCATGGCCGCGACGCCACCGCCAAGACATGGCCGGAGCTGCTGACCCCGGATGATGACGACGCCATCGCCGATGAAATGTTCCGCATCACCAAGGGCACCGACATGGGTTGGCCCTATACCTATTGGGATGGCGTGAAGAAGGTGCGGCTGGTGGCGCCCGATTATGGCGGCGACGGCAAGACCAGCCCAACCGAAAATTATTACGCCACGCCCGTGGCAGCCTTCGCGCCCCAGCGGCCCGCGGTGCTGGACCTGACCTTTTATAGCGGCGCCAAGTTCCCGGCCAAGTATCGCCGCGGCGCCTTCCTGGCCATGCATGGCGGCGGCGCAGACGGCGGCGTGCGGACGGGCGGCCATGCCGGCTACAACATCATGTTCGTGCCGTTCGAGCGCAGCCGCGCCGGCACGCCCGAGGTGTTCGCCGACGGCTTTGCCGGCGTGGGCCCGGACGCCAAGCAGGTCAAGACCGCGGCCTACCGGCCGGTGGGCGTGGCGGCGGGCCCGGACGGGGCGCTGTATGTGGCCGACTCCAACAAGGGCAAGATCTGGCGCATTTCCTACGGGGAATAGGCACAGGTTCTTGATGCATGACAGCCAGGGCCGGGGGCTAACGCCCCCGGCCCTGGCTGTTTTTTAGGGCTTTCGGGGCCAGATTGACCGTCCGGGACGCGCCGGGGTAATACCACGCCGGATTGCCGCCTTAGCTCAGCCGGTAGAGCACGTCATTCGTAATGACGGGGTCGCGTGTTCGAGTCACGCAGGCGGCACCAGCCTTCGCTCGCGAAGCGAGAGAAGGCTGCCGCGCCGTAGCCCGACGGGCGAAGGCGGGCCTAACTCCCGCGAGCTTCGGCTCGGCAAGCCGGTCGCGCGACAGCGAGTTGGGGGCATGAGGCCTGATCCCAAACCGTAGCTATTTCGCCGCCGGCTTTTCCGCCAGGATGTTGATCTGGGCCAGCGCCGCTTCGTCCGACGGCAACGTCGCCGTGCCGGCCGGATACTGATTGAACGACAGGATATAGGCGATCACCAGCGACACCTCCTGGCCCGACATGCTGCCCGGATCGTTGGCGGGCATGGTGCTGTGGATGCGGGTGAAAAATTCGCTTACCGGCACATTGGACCAGTTGGCCAAGAACGCGCCGCCCGCCAGCGGCGGCGCCATCTCCGCGCCGTTCATCTCGGCGCCATGACAGATGGCGCATTTGTTGTTGAACAGCACCTTGCCTTGTGCCGCCTGATCGGCGGTGAACACCCCGTCCCACACGGTGCGCGAGGGCGCTTGCGCCAGAGCCGTTCCGGCCGCCGCCAAACCCAGGGAAACAGCGGTGATCATCAGCTTTTTCATCACGCACTCCGTGGGCGGCCAGCGGCGTTTATAGGGGCAGGGCCCGCCAAATATAAGTCTTATTCGAAACAAATTGCGCAGCAGCATTTCAGTCCTGCGCAACAGCCGCGGGCGCATGCTGGTCGCGAACCGTTGGGGCAACAGCATGTACACCATCGTCGCTGCATCCCAGAAAGGCGGGTCGGGCAAGACCACCTTGTCCGGCCACCTGGCCGTGGAAGCATCCCGCGCCGGCGCCGGCGAGGTCGCGCTGATCGACACCGATCCGCAAGGCAGCCTTGCTCATTGGTGGAACGCGCGCCAGGCGCCCGCGCCGCACTTCGTCAAGGCGGGCCTGCCCGACCTGGAAGGCGCGCTGGCGGGGCTGGACCGCATGGGCATCAAGATCGCGGTAATCGATACTCCGCCAGCCATCACACAATCGATTTCCCGCGTGGTGGCCTATGCCGACCTTGTCATCGTGCCGACGCGGCCCAGCCCGCACGATCTGCGCGCCGTGGGCGCAACGGTGGATATCGCCGAGCGTCACGGCAAGCCGGTCATCTTTGTCGTCAACGCCGCCACCGCGCGCGCGCGCATAACCGGCGAAAGCGCCGTGGCGCTGTCGCAGCACGGGACGGTGGCGCCGGTCACCATCCATCACCGCGTCGATTTCGCCGCCAGCATGATCGATGGCCGCACCGTGGGCGAAGTGACTCCCAACTCCCAATCGGCCAAGGAGATCAGCGACCTGTGGCTCTACATCCAGGAACGGCTGTCGCGCCTTGTGCACGACCCCAGCTTGCTGCCGCAGATCAAGGCCGATCACCTGGCGTTGAGCGCGCTATTGTCTCCGGGACTGGAAAACTTTGCCGAACCGCCGCCGGAACTGCCGGTCTATGAAGGGCCGGAACGGCGCATAGGCGTGGAGCGGCGCACCATCATCGAGCCGCGCAGCAATGAAAGGCGCGTCTTTGGACGGCGCGCCACCGACCAGCCGCAATGGGGGATCAAATGAGCAGCGGAAAATTCGCTTCCGTCACCGCCAGCCTTTTGGCGCGCAAGGGTGAGGGCCAGCCTTGGATGCAAGGGGGGGTGCAGGGGGCGATGCAAGGAGCTGCGCCGGAGCCCGCGCGGATGCCCCCGGCCTGGCGCAATCAAGTGCGCAGCGAAGCGCGCGCTGAGGTGCGCGTTGCGCCTGCTGCCCCGCCGCCACCGCCTCCGGCGAAGGACAAGTCCTGCGCCGTGCGCATGTCGCTGCATGATTTCGAGCGGCTGGGCATCCTGGCGGTCAAGACCGGCGTGACCCGCCAGGCTTTGCTGAAGGATGCCCTGGCGCAGTTTTTGGCCGCCAAGGCACAGGATTTCGGCTGCGCCTGCTTGGGGGCCTGCGAGCGCAATTGCGGCGACAGGGCCTGATCGGCTAAATCTGGACGCGTCTTCGGGCGAAGGGGCGTTCCATGAAACATCTGGGCAAGCTGATCTGTGCGCTGTTGCTGGCGCCCGCCGCCGTATGGGCGGCCCCGCTTTATACCGCCGACAACAAGATGGCGGTGCCGGAGGATTACCGGACCTGGGTGTTCCTCACCTCCAGCCTGGACCTGAACTACAACACCACGGCGACACCCGGGCATCACATGCTGGACAATGTCTTTGTCGATCCGGCCGCTTATCAGGTGTTCGTGAAGACCGGCACCTGGCCGGACAAGACCATGCTGATCAAGGAAAACCGCATGGCTGAATCCGCCGGCACCCTCAGCAAGGCGGGCCAGTTCCAGGCCGGCGTGATGAACCTGGAAATCCACGTCAAGGATGAAACGCGTTTCCCCAGCGGCAAATGGGCGTTCTTTGTGTCACCCGACGGCAAGGCGGCGGGATCGCTGATGCCGCAAAGTGCCAACTGCTATTCCTGTCACCAGGAGCATGGCGTGGTGGACACGACTTTTGTGCAGTTCTATCCGACCCTGATGCCCATCGCGAAGGACAGGGGCACGGTCACCGCCGATTATCTCAAAGAGATCGGCGCGAAATAATCAGATGGTCTCGACCAGTTCGACCGGCTTGTAGCCGGGGGCGCGGGTCTGCCACAGCACGCCGATGAACAGCATCTTGGCGCGCGGCAGGATCGCCAGCGAAATGCCGACGAACAGCGCCGACAGCGATACCATGGCGGCCCAGGTCGGCATCCAGTCCAGGTTCACCATGAAGGCGAAAGGCAGAAAGACATGCCCGACCAGGATGATGGTCAGCCACGGCGCGGCATCATCGGCGCGGATCTGGCCGAAGCTTTCGCCGCAGGCCGAACAAATTTCCACCTGCTTGAGATAGGACCGCATCAGCTTGCCCTTGCCGCAACAGGGGCAGCGGCCGAGCAGGGCGCGGCGGGCGGCGGTTTTCAGGTCGATCTCGGTGTGGCTCATGGCGAATATATAGTCCCCTGGGATGAAGATTTCAGGGGTGTGCCTTGCCGCTGCGACAAACTTGCATGCACCCCAAAAGGCCGTCACTGTCTGTCACAAGGCGTGAGAAAAGGCCGCGGGGAACGGGCGTTTCTATGAAAATCACCAAGCTCACCACCTATTTGGTGCCGCCACGCTGGCTGTTCCTGAAGATCGAGACCGACGAAGGCGTCACCGGCTGGGGCGAGCCGGTGGTGGAGGGCCGCGCCGAGACCGTGGCCGCCTGCGTCGCCGAGCTGGCCGATTACCTGGTCGGCAAAGACCCTGCAGCCATCGAAGACCACTGGACGGTGCTGTATCGCGGCGGCTTCTACCGGGGCGGCGCCATTCACATGAGCGCGCTGGCCGGGATCGACCAGGCGCTGTGGGACATCAAGGGCAAGGTCCTGAACCAGCCGGTGCATGCGCTGCTGGGGGGGGCGGTGCGCCACAAGATGAAGGTCTATAGCTGGATCGGCGGCGACCGGCCGGCCGATATCATCAAGGGCGCGCAAGAGGTGGCTACCAGGGGCTTCACCGCCATCAAGATGCTGGCCACCGAGGAACTGGCCTTCCTGGACAGTCACGCCAAGCTGGATGCGGTGATCGAACGCGTCGCGGCGCTCCGTGACGCGATGGGCCCGGACTTCGGCATCGCGGTGGATTTCCATGGCCGCCTGCACCGGCCGATGGCCAAGCAGCTGGCCAAGGAGCTGGATCCTTATCACCTGATGTTCATCGAGGAGCCGGTGCTGAGCGAGCATGTCGAGGCCTTGAAAGACATCGCCAATCACACCGCCACGCCCATTGCGCTGGGCGAGCGGCTGTTCTCACGCTGGGACTTCAAGAAGATTCTCAGCGACGGTCTTGTGGATATCATTCAGCCGGACCCGTCACACGCCGGCGGCATCACCGAGACGCGCAAGATCGCCGCCATGGCGGAAGCCTATGATGTGGGCTTGGCGCTGCATTGCCCGCTGGGGCCGATCGCGCTGGCAGCCTGCCTGCAACTGGACGCGGTCTGCTACAATGCTGTGATCCAGGAACAGAGCCTGGGCATCCATTACAACAAGCCCAACGACCTGACCGATTACCTTACCGATGCATCGGTATTCGCCTATGCCGATGGCCATGTGGCGATCCCGTCCGGGCCGGGCCTGGGCATTACGGTGAATGAGGACGCGGTGAAGCGGGGTGCGGCCACCGGCCATCGCTGGCGTCCGCCAGTGTGGCGGCATGAAGATGGATCCTTTGCGGAGTGGTGACATGACAGTGATCGAAAAGCCGACCAAGCATCGCCGCCTTGTGATGTTGATGATTTTCGTCTGCGTGGCCATCACCTTCCTGGACCGCGGCAACATCTCGTTGACCGCGCCGCTGATGGGCAAGGAGCTGGGCATAGATCCCGAGCATATGGGCTGGATTCTGTCGGGTTTCAGCTGGACCTATGCCCTGTTCCAGATCCCCAGCGGCTGGCTGGTGGACCGTATCCGGCCGCGCTATTTTTATCCCGCCATCCTGATCCTGTGGTCGGTGGCGACGGTTTTCCTGGGCATTGCAGGAAGCTTTATCGCCCTGTTCTGCTTGCGCCTGCTGATCGGCGCACTGGAAGCGCCCTCCTATCCCATCAACAACCAGGTGGTGACCTCGTGGTTTCCTGACCGCGAAAGGGCCGGCGCGATCGGCTTCTACACCTCCGCGCAATTTCTTGGCTTGGCCTTCCTGCAGCCGCTGCTACTGCAGCTGGAAGCGGTGCATGGCTGGCGGTCTGTCTTTTACATAACCGGCTTGGGCGGCCTGGTCTGGGGTCTGGTGTGGTGGCTTTGCTATCGCAATCCGCGCGACTCCCGCGCCAATGCGGCGGAGGTCGAACTGATCTCGTCGGGTGGCGGGCTGGTCGATCTGGGCTCGGACAGCAAGGCCAAGCGCCCCTTCAGCTGGGACGACATGTTCACCGTGTTCAAGTACCGCAAATTGTGGGGCGTCTATATCGGCCAGTTTGCCGTCACCTCCTGCCAGTGGTTCTTCCTGACATGGTTTCCCACCTACCTGATCACCTATCGCCACCTCAGCGTGCCTAAGACCCCGCTCTATGTGGCGATACCGTTTCTGGCGGCCTTTGTCGGTGTGCAGCTGGCGGGCTTTGCCTCCGACCGCATGCTGCGCAGCGGCCTCAGCCTGGGCGTGGCGCGCAAGACCCCCATCATTATCGGGCTGTTCCTGTCGGCCAGCATCGTGGGGGCCAATTTTGTGGACAGCCCGGAAGCGGTGATCGCATTCATGGCCCTGGCCTTTTTCGGCAACGGCCTGGCCAGCATCGGCTGGTCGCTGATCAGCCATGTGGCACCGCGTCACCTGATCGGCCTGACCGGCGGCACCTTCAACTGCATCTCCAACCTGTCCGGCATCTCGACGCCGCTGGTGTTCGGATACCTCGCGCAAACAGGTCATATCGCGGTGGGATTTGTCTATGTCTCCACCATCGCGGTGATCGGCGCGCTGTCCTATATCCTGGTCATCGGCAAGCTGGAACGCGTGGAGTAGCTACCAGCGATTGTAAGGATCGCGCGGCTGCCAGTCGTAACGGGGCGCGGGATATTCGCGCCATGCGTGATCTCTCCAGCCGGGCGGCGGGCCGTAGCTGCGCGGCGCGTAATCATCGCGGTCGTCATAGTCGCGGTTGCGGATCTGGGTATAGCGCGGACGCGGCGGCGGCGGGGCCTCCTCCACTTCGGTGGCATAGGACGGCGCGGCATCACTCTCATCATGATCGCGCGCCTCTTCGCGGTCGCGGGCGTCCATCACACGGTCCGCGGGCGGCGCGCTGCGCTCCTCATGCCAGTAGGGAATGGCGGGCTGGTTGTGCGCCGGCACCCCGCCGATCTCCGTCGGGCGCGCATCGGCAACCTTCAGGGCCGCCACGGGGCGGACCGCCACTTCGACAGATTTTTCCGGCTTCACATCCGCCTTGGCCATCACCGGCTGGGGCTTGGATTCAATGCAGATATTGCCAAGGCCGGTATCGCCCGACTTGGTATCGACAAAGCTCATCAGGCTGCCGCGATGGGCCAGCACGCCGGTGAACAGGGCATGGGCGTCGGCGCAGAAGGATCTGGCATCGCGCGCCTGTTCCAGGGCTGACAGGTTGGCCGCCTTGGTCTTGAAGGTGTCATAGCCGGCCTCGCCATGCTCGCCGCCGCGCCGCACGAAGAACGCCTTCAATGCGGCGTCCGAGGATTGTAGCTCGCCGCGATAGGCCATCACGAAGCGGTTATAGGCGCTGGCTTCGTGGCATTGCAGGGCCGCGACCATCAGTTCCTGCTGCATCACCGCCGTCTTGAGGGCGCTGGCATCGGTGGGCGAGGCGCAGCTGGCGGCCAATGCGGGATTATTCAAAGCCAGAAGTGCGATTGTTGCCGAAGCGGTTTTCCACATGGGTGATTTCCTTTTCAGTTGGACGCGGTGCGGGTGCGTTCGCAGCGCCCGGCCGGGGGTTCGAAATGATCCAGATGCGCCACCACTTCGCCCGCGCCGCCGCCACAGGCGATCCAGCGGAAGCTATGGGTGGCGTCTTTGTCCTTGAGGCTCATGTCCGCCATCAGGGCGCCGAAGCCGCCTGACGCGACGCTGCCCGCAACGCTGGTGGTAACAGTGTCGTTGCTGCCGCAGGCGCTGAGCTTGTCGCCGCCGCCCGCCATGCAATAGGCGAACTGCACCGCGAAATCACAGGCATTGCGGAAACCCCAATGACTGCCGTCGCTGTCCACTTTCAGGCATTTGCCGGCGTCGTTCTTGTCTGCGGTTGGCGCGGGCGGCGCGGCCATCGCCAAGGCTGTGCTGGGTACGGCGATCCCGCTGTCGATGGTGTGAACCTCCGACGACTTCACTGAAACCGTTTCAAGACGCTTAGGCTGGTAATCGCCTATACGGTAGGACGCCTTGGCCATGCGCGACGGCGTTTTCGCAGCGGCACGGCGTTCCGGCTTGGCCTTGCCAGACGATGTGGCCGGCGCCGCTGATGTGACGGGCGGCGTGATCGTTCCGGGCGGCGCAATATTGGCCGCCTGGGGCTTGGGCGCGGCGGCGCAGCCTTCATTGGTATCGCTGGCGGCGACGGCCAGGCCCAGCCTGCTGGCATAGGCATTCAACGCCGCTTTCTTCTCGCCGTCGCTGAAGGCATGACCGGCAGGATACCAGGCGCGGCATGACGGCCCCGCATCACCGTCCAGCGCTATCTGCACACCGCCCTCGGCGCTGGCCGCCAGCATGGCGGAGCGGCCATCGGAATAGCGGATCTCCACACCCTTGCCCGTCAGGCGGAAAAAGCCGGTGACGCTGGAGCCCGCCTGGGTGGCGTCGCTGTCTTCCACCACCGTGCCCATGCGGTCGGTCATGAAGGTGAAGGTGGTCTTGCGGGCGTTGCCTTCGGCCGGCACCACCTGCAGCTCCATGCCGCCTTCGATCAGATTCAGGGCGATGGAAGAACCATCCACCCCGGTCAGGGTTTTTCCGGCCACGCCGCCGAACGGCACCTTGGAGGAATCTAGGGTCGCGCCGGTCTTTGCCGCACCGGCTTTCAGGGATGTTGCCGGCTTGTTGTCGGCAACCACCTGCACCAGCTTGCCGTCGGCAAAGGTGCCCGCCAGCTTGCTGCCGTCAGCATGAAACAGTTCACCCATGCCATTGGGCTTGTCGTTCTTCCAGTCGCCGGCATAGCGCTCGCCATTGGCGCGGCGCAGGACGCCGAAGCCGATCATCTTGCCGTCGGCCCACTGGCCTTCGAAACGGTCGGACGCGTTGGTGGTCAGAATGCCCGCGCCCTGGAAACGCCCGCCCACGGTTTCGCCGTCATAGCTCCAGCCCGCCCCCCAGCGGGTGATGACATGACCATCGGGGATCACGCCGTGCTGGAAATTGGCGGTGAAGATCTGGCTCTGCCCGTCATGGGTGAAGGTGGCGGTGCCCAGCCCCTCGGCATAGCCATCGACGCAGGCGCCGGTCCAGCTCACCGTATCGCCAGTCGCCGCGCCGGCGCTGTACAGCGAACAGGCGCCGTCCTTCAACCATTGTCCCGTGGAACTTTCGTCCGCCGAAACAGCCAGCAGTCCGCAGTTCAGCAAGACGGCGGCCGGCGCGGCCCTCGCGATCCCCGACATCGTTTTTCTCTAATTCAGATGAGCCCAGCCCCACGCCGCGCTCTTACAACACAGGCTGCGCCGATTATTTTTCTTTTCAAGCGCGCCGACGCAAACCGGCAAACGAGTCCTTTACATATCGACAGAAAGTCCATGCACCGAGAGAAACGCCCATTTTTTCGGTGCCAAATCGCACGCGCCGTTCATCAAGCCGTTCATCTAGATGAACGGATTTCGCGCGAATCGCAGATAAAAAAAGAGCGCCGCCATTTCTGACGGCGCTCTTTTAAGTTCGAGAAGCGTGATCAGATGATATGCCGCTCGGCCTCGATCAGTCCGCGGATATAGCCGAACTCAAAGGGAAAGTTTTCCCGGCTCGCGTCCGGCTGGCCCGGCACGACGGGCGCATGGTCGGGCATCAACAAATCCTCATAGCCGACTTCGCGATAGACCTTGAGTGCCTTGACGAAATCTATGTCGCCATCGTCGGGGAATATTTCGGCAATGAAGTTGTTGCGGCCGCCCTTGATGTTGCGGAAATGGACATTGAAGATCTTCTTGCGGCTGCCGAAGTAACGGATGACATCGAAAATCTCTTCCTTCGGGTTGACCAGATTTTCCGAAACCGTGCCTTGGCAGAAATTGAAGCCGTGATAGGGGCTTTCATACATGGTGATGAATTTCTTCATCCCGTCGATAGTGCCCAGAACGTTGGTGATGCCCTGATAGCCCTCTGGCGGCGTGCCCGGATCCTGGGGATGACATGCGATACGGACCTTGTTTTCATTGGCCACCGGCACCACGCGCTTGAGGAAGTAGTCGATGCGCTCCCAGAAGGCATCGGCATTGACGATGCCGGCCTTGGTCAGCGGTGGTTTCTTGGCCAACGCTTCTTTGGCGTTCCACTTTTCATACATG